>DASUMY010000073.1:0-21753 GCA_036277435.1 Sulfuricurvum sp. | reverse complement strand
ATATGCAGGTACACAATAAGCCGGGTTCTGGATTAGTGATAATTAATCTACTGCTCTGATCACTCAGAGCCTCTAGCGAAACAATAGCAATGTAGGACGCTAACCATCTGTTTCTTGCTGCACGGTTGGGTTTACATAGCTCTCATGATTGCTCATGAGACTGGTGGGCTCTTACCCCGCCGTTTCACCCTCACCTGATTGCTCAGGCGGTCTGCTCTCTGTTGCACTGTCCCTCACGTTACCATGGCCATTCGTTAAATGGAACCGTGTCCTACAGCAGCCCGGACTTTCCTCTTGAACATCAACGTCCAAGCTATCACCTGTGTACCTGATAAAATTATAGTTAAATGTCGATTATTATATGCTGTGTGATGAAGAAATTCCCGCAGAACGGGAACAAAAATATCAGTCAGACAATTTATAAATAAGTCGGCCAGCATATTCCATATAAAGACTTTTTTTATGATCATCTACTTCAGCTTGATTCATAATGGCGTAGGAATCAATGATGCGATTTAATTCCTCTTCATCATGGTGCTGCATCAGCATCTTCTCCATGACAGCAATTTTGGTCATGATCTCATCGAAATCATAACGATATAAATCTTCACTTACTTGTGTAGCGATATCCCAATATTTTGATTGCGGGGTACCGCCAAAAATATCATTTTCATCTTCAAACAATGCATCGTATTTAGACATATTTTCTCCTTGTAATCAAATCATAGCGTATCGAAAGATCTATTAATAGTTCTATGTGCTCTTGCATTAGAAACATTTTATAAAGTACATCTTTAAATTGTTCAGAACGGATATGCGGCACAAAAGAAGAGAAAAGAAAGAAGAAAGAAAGAAGAAAGTTTCCGCCGAAGCGGAAAAATTTAAGAAGCCATTGACGCTAGAGCGTATTTTTTACCAAGGTCGTACGCTTTGTTATTAACATCGTGTACTTTAGCCGGTACTTTTGAGAGCATCACACTACGAAGCAACTCATCATCCAATGCTTTCATGTAGGTATTTGCAATTGCCAAAGCCACAACCGATTGAGTAATAACGTTACCGATTTCATCTTTAGCGATTGTAATGATGGGGATCTCAACAATGTTCCATTTTTTACGGTCTTCATCAGTCGGATGAACCAAGTTTGGCTCAACAACAATTGTACCGCCCTCAGAAACCCCATTTTTGAAAAGATTGTAACTTGCTTGTGCTACTGAAAGCATGAAATCGATTTCACCGTCATTTGCATACGGATAGAAAATCTCTTCATCATCCAAAGTGATATCAACAACAGTCGGTCCGCCACGTACTTGTGAAGTATACGTAGCTGTTTTAAGACCATGCCCACCCTCTTTGATCTTTGCCGCAGCAAAGATTTCACCTGCAAGAAGAACACCTTGTCCGCCAACACCTGTAAATCTCATTAATGTTCTAGCCATAGTGTTCTCCTTAAATTTTCTTAGCGAAATCGTCTTGGGTAATCGTTTTACGTTTACCTTGATGGAATGCTTGTACGTCTTTGTACATATCGCAGTATTCACGTGCATTTTCATCGTGTTTCAATACACCGGTAGGAAATTTGTTCATTTTTTCCTCTTCCGGTAGTGCTTCCCATTTTTTCAATGGAGTCGTAATACTGTCGATCCACTCAAGATTTTCCATGGCACTCGCCATTTTATTTTTACGGCCAAGATTGATGTGACAGTTACTCAAGACATCAAAGAAGCTAAAACCGTTATGTTGGAAACCTTTTACCAATACTTTTTCCAATTTTTTAGGATCAAGCATCGTCTCACGCGCTACAAAAGAAGCACCAGAAGCAATCGCAACATTACAACAATCGAATGTTGGGTCAATGTTCCCTGATTTTTGGCTAACCGTCCACATACCTTGAGGCGTTGTCGGAGACGTTTGTGAATTGGTCAGACCATAAATGAAGTTGTTGATTACGATAAAGTTGATATCGATATTACGACGACATCCGTGAATGGTATGGTTACCACCAATCGCCATTGCATCACCGTCACCAGCAACACAAATAACGTGCTTATCAGGATGCATCAACTTAATACCGGTAGCAAACGCAACCGTACGTCCGTGTGTTGTATGAACCGTGTTAAAATCAACATACGATGAAAAACGTCCTGAACATCCGATTCCTGAAACAACACATACATCGTTTTGATCCCATCCGCATGTTTCGATTGCACGAATAACGGCTTTTAGAATAACACCGTCACCACATCCCCAACACCAAAGTGTCGGCATTTTTTCTAAACGTAAATATTGGTCATAATTGAAAGCCATTAGATTATCTCCTTCACTTTATTAACGATTTCATATGGAGAGATTGCTCGCCCGTTAACTTTGTACAAACCGTGAATATCAAGACGGCTTGATACACGCTCAACTTCTTCCGTATATTGACGGATGTTCAACTCAACACAAAGAACATTCTTCACTTTGTCTGTGAAATGTTTAATACGAGTTGCCGGGCTAGGCCACAACGTAATTGGGCGGAAAAGACCCGCTTTGATCCCTGCAGCACGAAGGTGACGAATTGACTCTTTCGCAGCCAATGATACAGAACCATACGCGATAATCAATACATCGTTTTCTTCAAGATCATCACACATAAATTCTTCATTCAGTTCAAGTTCATCGGTATGCATCATAACTTTGTCTTCAAGACGCTGAATCAATTTACGGCATGTTTCGATCTCTTCAGTCGGGAAACCTTTTGCATCGTGGTGCAAACCTGTAAAGTGGTAACGATACCCTTCAAACATAGGATTCAAAACTGCCGCTTCATCCGCACCAACGCCATATGGGCGATAATCTTCCGGAGCACCGGTAAATGTTTTACGAGGAACGATTCCCGCTTTTACATCTTCAGGCGTTGGAATCATCGCTTTACCGTGCATGTGACCGATCGTTTCGTCCAAAAGAACAAATACCGGCTGCATAAAACGGTCTGCAAGGTTAAATGCGCGAACCGTTTCCGTATAACACTCTGCCAAGTTACCCGCACAAAGTGTGATTGAACGATAGTCACCATGTGAAGGATTTTTCGCTTGACGCACGTCCCCTTGGGATACACGGGTTGGAAGACCGGTTGAAGGACCACCGCGCATTACATTGACAACAACCAATGGAACTTCAGCCATTTGTGCCAAACCAAGATTTTCTGCCTTAAGTGAAATACCAGGACCTGATGTAGCAGTCATCGTTCGGTGGCCGGCCATACCAGCACCTACAGCACACGCTACACCGGCAATCTCGTCTTCCATTTGAATACATACACCACCAACTGCAGGAAGCAAGTCAGAGATAGTATGCATAACTTCAGAGGATGGAGTAATCGGATACCCACCAAAAAACTTACAACCTGCATCAACTGCTGCAATTGCAGCCAAATCGTTACCGGTTGAAATTATTTCTCTTTTTTCCATTCTTTTCTCCTTAAGCAGTAAGCTTCATGTAGTTATTTTTCTTGATAGCTTCTTGACGTTCTTTGGCTTGATCAGAAAGTTTTGCAAATTTGAACTCCGATTTATCCGCTACGAAAATAGCGAAATCCGGGCAGTTCAATTCACAGTCATTACAACCGATGCATGAATCTTGAGCAACGATTTCGATCATTGCCCCCAACGTAGATGTTGGCTCAAGTCTCATCGCCAAAACGCCAGCCGGACATACAGAAACACAGATGTCACATGCTTTACATCTAGACTCATCAACCCACACTGGAGTGTTTTCTGGTGATTTAATTATTGACATTCTCTCTCCTATGATTAGATTAAACTAATTAATTTTTCCGATTACGCAAGAGACAAAACTCTTGAACTTTAGACGTGCGGCATCAATACCGCCTACTTCCTCGTTGACAAGAGGATATCCCAGCTTTCTTAAAACCGCTTTAAAATGTGCTAATTGCGCCTCGTCAGCAATATCAACTGTTACTTTACGAGGCTCACACGAAAGGTCTATCTCAACCTTTTCAAATCCATTCTCTTTGAGAGCCTTTGTAATCGTATTGGTACAACCGCCACATCGAACATTAGCGATCTCAAATGTTTGGATCATAACGTTTTCATTACTTCCGCAACAGCTTTGCCGATATCTGCAGGAGAAACAACAACTTTGACCCCTGCCGCTTCAAGAGCAGCCATTTTTTCTTGTGCAGTACCAGCACTTCCAGAGATAATTGCCCCAGCATGCCCCATACGTTTTCCAGCAGGTGCCGTTTGGCCGGCAATAAATGCCACTACAGGTTTAGTAACGTGTTCTTTGATATAAGCAGCTGCTTGAATTTCAAGATCTCCGCCGATTTCACCGATCATAACGATCGCTTTGGTTTCAGGATCTGCTTCAAACATCGGCAGCAGTTGCTTGTAGCTTAGACCGATAATCGGGTCACCGCCGATACCGACTGCCGTTGTGATACCAAAACCTTCTTTTACCACTTGGTTGGCTGATTCATAGGTCAACGTACCTGATTTAGAAATCAAGCCGATGTTCCCTTTTTTGAAAATAAAGCCCGGCATAATACCGATTTTACATTCGTCAGCCGTGATAATACCAGGACAGTTTGGCCCGATAGTCATCATGTTTTTCTTCGTAGCATACGCCTTAGCATACATCATATCTTTAACAGGAGCACCTTCAGTAATAATTACCGCCAACGTGATACCTGCATCAGCCGCTTCCATAACCGCATCCGAAACGAAAGCCGGTGGAACGAAAATCATAGAAACCGTAGCACCTGTGCTCGCTACTGCTTCGGCAACCGTATTAAAAACAGGTTGACCAAGATGCTCTTGTCCACCTTTACCCGGAGTTACCCCACCGACGATTTTTGTGCCGTATGCAAGACATTGCTCAGCATGGAAAGAACCTTCTTTACCGGTAAAACCTTGTACAATTACTTTTGTATCTTTATTGACCAAAATTGACATTAATTATTCTCCTTTCGCAGCTGCAACGGCTTTTTTAGCGCCATCTGCAAGATCGGTTGCAGCAATAATATTTTTGATACCCGCATTGTTCAGGATCTCTGCTGCTTCAATCGCATTAGTACCATCCAAACGAACGATAACCGGAACATTTACATTGGTGATTTTAGTCGCTTCGATAATACCGTTAGCAACACGGTCACAACGTACAATACCGCCGAAGATATTAACGAAAATCGCTTTGACGTTCGGATCTTTTAGAATGATATCAAACCCTTTTGCTACCGTTTCTGCACTCGCTGATCCACCGACATCCAAGAAGTTAGCCGGTTTTCCGCCTTCATAATTGATGGTATCCATAGTACCCATCGCAAGACCGGCACCGTTAACCATACAACCAACATTTCCATCAAGCTTGATATAGCTAAGACCATATTTATCCGCTTCGATTTCAGTCGGCTCTTCTTCACTCAAGTCACGCATTTCGCTCACTTGTGATTGGCGATACAACGCATTGTTGTCAAAGCCCATCTTCGCATCAAGTGCCAAGAATTTGCCGTCTCCCGTTTTTACCAAAGGATTAATCTCGATCATTTCTGCATCATGATCCATATATACTTTATAAAGAGCCGATGCAAATTTGATAAAGGTATTAATCTCTTCCGTCGGAAGACCAAGACCAAACGCTAATTTACGACCATGAAACGATTGGAAACCGGTTAATGGGTCAATTGAGACTTTGATAATTTTTTCAGGTGTATTGTGAGCAACGTCTTCAATCGCCATACCACCCTCAGTAGAAGCCATCATGATCGGCATCTCTAGCGCGCGATCCAATAAAAGTCCAAGATAGTACTCTTTTTTGATATCAGCACCCTCTTCGATGTAAACTTTTTGAACCAGTTTACCCTCAGGACCTGTTTGATGCGTTACTAATTGCATACCCAAAATTTGAGCAGCTAATTCACGAACTTCCGTAGTTGATTTAGCCAGTTTTACACCGCCGCCTAAACCTCGTCCTCCGGCATGAATTTGAGCTTTAACAACCCAAATATTCCCGCCTAATTCCTGAGCAGCTTTAACCGCTTCATCAGGTGTAAAAGCAATATGACCGCGTGGTGTGGGCACATTGTACTTTTTGAATAACTCTTTTGCTTGATATTCATGAATATTCATCAATTCCTCCTTTTAAATTTAAGCTTTAGGTGCAATCATCTCTTTCGGGATGACATATTTATCAAACTCTTCTTCACTCAACAATCCGAGTTTAACCGCGGTTGCTTTGAGAGTCGAATTTTCTTTATGAGCCGTTTTAGCGATTTTCGCCGCATTTTCATACCCGATATACGGATTAAGGGCCGTTACGAGCATCAACGAATTGTTTAAGTAATGGTCGATTTGTTCACGAACCGGCTCAATACCTACCGCACAGTTATCGTTGAACGATACGATGGAATCTGCCAACAAACGAACCGATTGCAAGAAGTTGTACGCAATAACCGGTTTGAAAACATTAAGTTCAAAGTTCCCCTGGCTTGCTGCAAATCCGATCGTTGCATCATTCCCCATCACTTGACACGTAACCATCGTCACCGCTTCGCTTTGCGTCGGATTGACTTTTCCCGGCATAATAGAGGAACCAGGCTCATTTTCCGGAATCGTAATTTCACCGATTCCACATCGTGGACCCGATGCCAACCAGCGAACATCATTCGCAATTTTCATCATGTCTGCCGCCAGTGCTTTAAGAGCACCGTGTGCATAGACTAATGCATCATGTGACGTTAGCGCATGAAATTTATTAGGAGCCGTAATAAATTGATGCCCTGTTAATTCGCTCAATTTTGCCGCAACGCGCACACCAAGCTCAGGATGAGCATTAAGCCCTGTTCCTACGGCCGTACCGCCAAGAGCAAGCTCACGGACAGACTCCAAAGAGTCTTTCGCCATTTTTTCACATTTGTTCAGCATCTCTACCCAGCCGCTGATCTCTTGTCCCAGCGTCAACGGGGTGGCATCTTGCAAGTGGGTACGTCCTATTTTAACGATATCGTTAAAAGCTTCGGACTTAGCAACCAATGTTTTACGCAAATGGTCAATTGCCGGAAGAAGACGTGTTTCAACAGCGATAACGGCAGCGACATGCAAAGCTGTCGGATAGGTGTCATTTGAACTTTGTGATTTATTGACGTCATCATTCGGATGAACCAATTTTTGAGTACGGAAATCGCCACCCAAAATTTCAGTGGCACGTGAAGCCAAGACTTCATTGTTATTCATATTCGATTGCGTACCTGAACCGGTTTGCCATACAACAAGCGGATAATGCGCATCCAGTTTTCCAGCTAGCATCTCATCTGCAGCTTGCGCGATTGCATCCGCTTTTTCTTTCGAAAGCATCCCTAAATCGCAATTGACAAGTGCTACCGCTTTTTTGAGAAATGAAAATGCACGCGTAATTTCATACGGCATTTTCTCTTCACCAATTTGAAAATTTTCTAATGAACGCTGAGTCTGTGCTCCCCAATAGGTATCATTGGGAACACGGACTTCGCCCATCGTGTCTTTTTCTACGCGGTAATTCATCGTTATACTCCTTGAAAGAAATTATTGGCATTCAATGCATCGATCATAGATTGCACCGATGCGCATGATTTGGCAAACATGGCTTTTTCTGCATCATTAAGGGTGATCTCAATGATTTTCTCAACACCGTTGGCGCCCAGCATAACCGGCACACCGCTGACGACATCCGAATAGCCGTACTCGCCATCCAGGTAAACCGCACACGGATGAATCTGTTTCGTATCTTTTAATATGGCGTCGATCATCATCGCCGTAGATTTTGCCGGAGCATAATAGGCTGATCCCGTTTGTAAAAGAGCAACGATTTCAGCACCGCCTGAACGGGTACGTTGTACGACTTCGTTGATTTCATCATCGCTCAACAAATCAGACAGTGGAACACCCGCAACCGTCGAATAGCGAGGAAGGGGAACCATATCATCTCCATGTCCCCCCATAACGGAAGCACGGATCTGTCCGCCGCCGTATCCAAGTTTCTCTTGAATAAATGCTGCCATACGCGCACTGTCCAAAATACCGGCCATTCCAATGATACGGCTGCGGTCAAATCCGCTCTCTTTGAGGGCAACATACGTCATAACATCCAGAGGATTGGATACCATGATAACAATAGCATTGGGAGAATATTGTGCAATTCCCGCAATAACTTCTCGCGTTATGTTGGCATTGATCATTAAAAGATCATCACGACTCATACCCGGTAATCGCGGGCTTCCTGCAGTGATAACGACGATATCACAATCGGTAAGATCAGACATCTTATCGGCAACACTGACGACCGTGTGACTTCGAATTGCTGCTGCTGCTTGAGACATATCAAGCGCTTTGCCTTTTGCAATTTCGATTTTATTGTCGCGTAAAATAATTTCGTGGCAAGTGCCTTGCATTGCGAGCGAATAAGCAATCGTAGATCCTACGTTACCTGCTCCGACAATTCCGACACGTTTTCCTTTAACCATACTTCGTACTCCTGGTGTCAAAATATGTATCACTCTCTACAATCCACATATACTCATCGCTATTTTCATCAAAAATACTAATAAGCATACGGTCAGAGAGCTCTACCTAGACGATAACCTATCGTCTTATATCTACAGAGATTCTCTACAGATATAAAACGATAATCCGGGAAAACCCGGATATATCTTTAGATACTCGCGATGATAGCGTTCAATGTCGCGGATGGGCGCATTGCTTTTTCAGCTTTTGCGTTATCCGGATGGAAGTAACCACCGATATCTTGCGGTTTCCCTTCTACTGAAAGAAGTTCTTCCATGATTTTTGCTTCGTTCTCAACCAATGCTTTAGCAACCGGAGCGAAACGTGCAGCAAGTTCTGCATCTTGAGTTTGCTCAGCCAATGCTTTAGCCCAATACTGAGCTACGAAGAAGTGGGATGCTTTGTTGTCTGGCTCGCCACATTTACGTGAAGGCTCTTTGTTGTTATCGAGATAAGCATCATTTGCAACGTCTAAAGCAGCTGTAAGTGCTTTTAGTTTTGAATCTGATTTTTTGTTACCGATAAAACGTAAAGACTCAGCAAGTGCCAAGATCTCACCCAATGAATCCCAACGCAAGTGACCTTCTTTGACGAACTGCTCAACGTGTTTTGGAGCTGATCCGCCGGCACCCGTCTCATACAGACCGCCACCCGCTAATAATGGAACGATAGAAAGCATCTTAGCAGATGTTCCAAGCTCCAAAATCGGGTACATATCTGTCAAGTGGTCACGAAGAACGTTACCCGTAACAGAGATAGTATCTAGACCTTTGCGGACACGAGCGTTTGTATAACGTGTAGCATCCGTAATATTCATGATTTGAATATCAAGGCCTGTTGTATCGAAATCTTTTAGGTACGTATTTACTTTTTTGATCATTTCAGCATCATGAGCACGGTCTTTATCTAACCAGAAGATTGCCGGAGACCCTGTAAGACGTGCGCGTTCAACTGCAAGGCGTACCCAGTCTTTGATTGGGATATCTTTGGCACGAGACATACGCCAGATATCACCCGCTTCACAATCAAATGACATTAGCTCAGTACCGTCTTCAGCCGTTACCGTAACTTTACCCGCTTCTTTCAATTCAAAAGTCGTTGGATGAGAACCGTATTCTTCCGCTTTTTGTGCCATTAGACCAACGTTTGCAACGTTACCCATTGTAGCTACATCATACTGACCGTTTTTAACACAGTCAGCAACCATCTCTGCATGGAACATTCCGTACGTACTATCAGGGATAACAGCAACACATTCGACTGCCTCACCTTTTCGGTTCCACTGCTTACCGCCTTCACGTACCACAACCGGCATAGAAGCATCGATAATAACATCATTTGATGCATTAAAGTTCGTTGTACCTTTGTCAGAATCAACCATAGCGATTTGTGGGTTGTCAGACTCAACGACTGCTAGGAAAGCTGCTTTGATCTCTGCTTCTTTTGCATGCCCTTTGATTTTTTTCTCGATATCAGAAATACCAAGATTTGGATTAACTTTTAGTTCTTTGAATGTATCCGCATATTTAGCAAACACAGGGGCAAAGAATACTTCAAGTGCATGACCGAACATAATCGGATCAGAGATCTTCATCATAGTTGCTTTAAGGTGGATAGACCATAAAACACCGTTTGTTCTTGCATCATCAATCGTTTTTTGAATGAAAGCTCTTAGCGCTTTTACAGACATAAACGTACCGTCAAGTACTTCTTTATCCACAGCATTGATAGTAGCCAATTCTTTGCCGTTAAGTGCGATGGTTACTTTTTGAGCTTTGTCCATGGTGACAGATTTCTCATTTCCGTAGAAATCGCCCTTCCCTTCCATGTGCGCAACATACGCTTTAGAATTCTCAGAGAAAGCTCTAAGTTTGTGCGGGTTCTTTTGAGCAAACTTCTTAACAGCTGCTGCTGCACGACGGTCTGAGTTACCTTCACGCAAAACTGGGTTAACTGCTGAACCTAGACATACATTGTATTTTGCACGAATCGCTTCTTCTTCAGCATTAGCTGGATTTTCAGGAAAGTTAGGAATATCATAACCCTGACCTTGAAGTTCTGCGATACAATCTTTTAATTGACCAACAGAAGCTGAAACATTTGGAAGTTTAATAATATTTGCGTCTTCTTGCAATACAACTTCACCTAACTTAGATAGTTCATCTTCTGCAAGACCCATTGCAGCAAGAACTCTTCCTGCTAGTGAAATATCACTAGTAACAACTTCAACACCTGCTGCTTGTGTGAATGCATTTACGATTGGAAGTAGCGAGTAAGTCGCTAGTGCCGGAGCTTCATCAATTACTGACCAAATGATTTTTGCCATCGGGTTCTCCTGTCATTATTTTTATGAAAGCATCATAACACTGTACTTCATCATTTTTACTATTTGTTCCTCGCTCATGTGGCAAAAGCTTGCTATATGTTTCATTTTGTAGCATTTACTATGTTTTTGTGGTGTGTAGAAAAGTAACTTGTGTAAATATGTTCCCCATTTTTGCCGCGAACAAAATAGAGGTAATCCGTCTTATTGGGATGAAGTGCCGCTTTGAGTGCTTCTTCGCTGACATTACATACGGGAAAGTCAGGCAAACCGCGGTGTTTATAGGTGTTATAAGAGGTTTTATCGCTTCGTATGCGTGCCGCAGTTACCTTCTGATGAGAGTATTCGCCGTAATTCAACGTACCGTCCATTTGCAAACGCATCTTCTTTTTTATCCGGTTTTGTATGACCGAACTCACCATCGGCATATCTTCCACCGAAGCAGCTTCTTTTTGAATGACGGAAGCAAGCGTTACCAATTGTAACCATTTTGCTTCATCATACTCCCCTAAAAGTTCCATAGACAATTTGCGGCGTTTATTTTCAGATTGCTCTAACAAAAAAGCAATAATTTTTGCTTCGTCAATCTCTTTGGGGATACTGTACGTATCGGGTACGAACATACCCTCCGGCGCTTTGGCAGCATTGTCATACTCTTGCTTCAATTTTTTTTCATCCAAAGAGAGCTGCTGTGCAATCTGCTTCAAAAACACGCTCGTAGTTTCACCCGGTATTAAGGTAATAGTACGCGTCGCCGCTTTTGCCGTGGTAAGACGATACAAATACGCAATCCGGCTGAATTTTTCCTCTTTTAAATCAATCCACCCTTGCTGAGGATCTCCGATCAAACGTAAAATAAGCGCATCTATCTTATAAAGGTTTACCCCTTCATCCTGCAGATGTGATATACTTTTAAAGACAGATCCTTGCGGTATATACACAATTTTTGGTGATGTAACGGTAGTAAATAGGTAGACTATGAATGACAAAATCATCATCAAAATAATTGCAAAAATCCATTTCAAACTGCTCTTATTTTTTCTTTTTCTTTTCGTTGCCGGCTTTTTTGCTTTTGTTGCTTTAGTAGAAGGTTTTACCATTTCTCATCTCAAATTAGGTGATATCAAATTAGAACAATTATATCTAAAATGGGATAATAGACTCCATATCAAAGCGTCATTGGTCGATTTAAGTGATCTAACAGCTGATGATGAGCCCCTTACGCTAAAGCCGCTTCAAAAATTGCCGAAGGGTATTCGTTGGATGGAAGAATGGGTTTCCTCCATCGATATTCACACCATACGCTACCATGACACCAACGTTTCCCTCCATTATGTCAAGCACTCTATGGGAATACTAAAAGTACAAGCAAGCGATCATATTCTTGAGGGGACTTTTACGTTAACCCCTTCACGTTTAAAAGCTTCTCTTAGCTCTGTCGGTACTCAACACGTGAACCTCAAGAGCCGTTTAACCGTCTTTATTCCGGAACAAAAACTCGAAGGGACGGTAACCCTTCAACTTCCCAATTCCCCTGCTTTGAAGGCTTACGCACAAGGCGATCAAAAAAGCCTTCACCTTCGTATCGTGTCCGATGGAACATTTAGCACACTGGAATCTTTAGTCGATTTTTTCAAGATTGACCCCAAAACAAAGCCCTGGATTACGGAATATGCCCAAGCGAGCCAACTCACTCTTCATCACTGTGCAGGTGACTTTTTATACGATCAGCCGGAAACGCTGCTGAAACGTCTAAACGTCCATGCAAGTATTGACAATGCAGCTTACACGTTTGCTCAGGGCATTGCACCCATAAAAGCAAAAAAAGTAACCCTTAATTTTTATAAAGGGAAACTCCATATTCTTCCGCAGAACGGAACCTTTTATGCCCTTCCTACTGAGAAAAGCCGACTTTACATCGATTTTACCACGCCCCATACGATGCTTCATGCCCATATCAATACCGATCATGGACAATTAAATGATTCCATATTATCCCTTTTAGAAAATTACCACATCACCGTACCGATACGCCAGAACAGCGGTTTATGCCGCGTTAATCTCGCTTTGGGAATTAATTTGCACGATTTTAACACGACGGCCAAAGGGGAGTTTATACCGGGCCCTTCAGAACTGCAGCTGGATACGTTTATCTTTCAAACCACCGGCGGGGCGGTCACACTGGATACGACAAAGGTCGCTTTTAAAGGATTTGAAGCACGCTATAAAAACATGATTCACACACGGGTCAATGGCGCTTATGACGCCCATAGCGGAAAAGGTCATGTTGAGATATCACCCTTATCGTGTTTTCCAACGGAAAATCCGAAACATGCGGCACTTTTGACCTCTTTGTCACAAACAAAAGCCATCTACCATATCGATCCTCTTCAAGACCGCATCCAGGTGACTCCATCCCAATGGAAAATTTTAAATGAAACCCTCAATGTAGAGGGGTTCAACCTCCCCTTTGATTATAAAAATCCCTCTGCTGCCATTTCTAACCTCCATTACTCCATCCCCTCGAAAATAGAGGGGACTTTGGATGGCCATTTTACTGCCGCGCAATGGCAGCTAAAATTGGGAATTGCAAAATTTCATCTCAATGATTTGGAGTTGCGCGGCAGTCCCTTCACCATCGCCATTACACACGATAAATCAAGTACTAAACTCGCATCACCCGTCACATCGCATTGGAGACTGAACGGTCAAAATTTTTCATTATCACCGCTGACGGCAAAAGAAGAAAACGACAATGTTATATTTAATAATATTAAAATAAAAATTGACTCCATCATTCAAGGTTCCATGAGCGGCGCATATCACTTGAGTGATAAAACGGGATCCCTTTTATTCAACGATATCATCCCGCTAAATCCTAAAATAGCCCACTATATCGATTTAAAAAAAGAACAGAAACTCTCCGTTCATACGTCCGATGATACCCTTACCCTTCATTCAGAGCGTATGGGGATTGATTTGACTACGGCTGAGGAGGGATGGAAAATCACGATTCCCGATATTGCTTTGATTAGCAACAACTCCCCCTTGCTGCATCACTATCAAATCAACAATGGGTATGTAAATCTCTTTTACATGCCGGCAAATGAAAGTTTTACCTTTAGCGGTGAAGTCAATTATCCCTACAAATTACTGGTCATCAACAATCAAAGTCTTTCACGCTATCGGTTCAGCGGCTCTTTGAAAAAGGGGAAAGCCGTTATTCGTGTCAATGATCGTTTGATGATCCAGTATGACAACGGCATCAAAATTCGTGCCAACAATGTCGGGATTAATGCTCCTGAATTAACGCGATGGCTAGCCCTGCCCGATACTCGCAGTCCAAGCGATTCAAACACCATACAAATGCCTATACGTCTCAATGCCACGAATACCTATCTCTATCTTATGGAAAATCGAAAACTGATGGCCGATACGCTGGATGCAACATTGCAAGAGGGGAAGTTAGATGCACGCTTGGAATATGGTCAAGGGTCAGCCGATATCGAAATGTATCATGACCTGTTTTATGTAACCGGATCTCATTTCAATGACCGTTTTATGGAACACCTGTTCGTCTTCAGCGATTTCAAGGGAGGAGATTTATCCTTTAAAATCAGCGGTAAGACAGATGCTTTTGAGGGAATTATGCGTATTGAAAATGCAACCTTGAAAGAATACAAGCTTTTAAATAATGTTCTGGCATTTATCGATACCGTCCCCTCATTGGCTACCTTTTCGCTACCGGACTTTGATGCAAAAGGGCTGCCGGTTAAAGAAGCCTATACCCATTTTACCTATGCCAATCATGAATTCAATGCCGACAATTTTACGATGGATTCGCCTCAAATAAGAATGCTCGGTAATGTAAACGTTAATTTCACCGACGACACGATTGCAGGGCTGGTCACTCTGAAAACGAATTTCGGTTCCAAACTCTCCAAAGTCCCTGTGGTCGGGTATATATTATTAGGGGAAGACGGATCTCTCAGCACAACGATGAAGATCAAAGGCAAGCTCAGCGATCCCGTTGTGGAAACAGCCTTTGCACAGGAGATTATCACCGCCCCCTACCAGTTGCTCAAACGTACCGTCACCTATCCGTTTTTATGGATGATGGATGATGAGAAAAAGAAATAATTTATTCGTTACGAAGAACCGTCAGAACATCGACGTCAGCCGCTTTTTTAGCCGGATACCATGCTGATAGCAGGACAATGACAAACGCACCGATAATAATCGATAAAAAGTCGATCAAGGTTAGATCCAAAGGAAGGGTTGATGTCGGATAGACATCTGCGGGCAATGAGATAATATCAAAGCTTCCCAAAATCCAGATTCCTAAAAAGCCCAATAAAGCTCCCGTTGCAATCCCCAATGACCCGATCACCATCCCTAATATCAAGAATACCCGTTTCACTTCTTGCTTGGATGCTCCCAAGGAGATCAAGAGGGCTATTTCACTGCGACGGTTCATAACCGTCATGAGCAGCGACGAAATAATATTGATCGCGGCAATGAGAATGATCAGCATCAGTACAATAAAAAGAGAGGTTTTTTCCATTTTTAAAGCAGCAAAAAAGTTGGCGTTGTCTTCCCACCATCCACGGATTGAAACGGTATCGTTCAACACTGCCGATACTCTGGCTATATCTGCTTCAGGGTTGGCAGAGTGGACGTGGATACCATCGTAAACTCCCAGTGGAAGTCCCAAGATTTTTTGCATCGACTCTATCGAGGTATACGAATACCCCTTGTCATAGGCGCTGAGTCCTGAATCAAACACAGCTGTCGGTTTGAAGCGTTTCATCTTTGGCGCCATCGCAATACCGCCCGGCTCCAACTGGGTAAAAATATAGGTCAATTTATCATTGCTTTGAAGTGCATACGCATCCAAAAGAGTTTTACCTACCATCACTTCGAATCCGACAGGGGTATGGTGCGCCAGCCCCGTTGCTACGATAGCATTGACTTTGGCTTCACGCGCGAAATCAACGCCGAAGAGATATCCCCCCTCCAAGAGCGTGTCATAGCGGCATAAAACGGCAGAGGTAATATAAGGGCTGAAGGAGAGTTCCGGAAATTTTTCTTCAAGAGAGTGCAGGAGCGTCTCATCCACCGTACCGAAAAATTTGGGCTGTATGGTCAGGGGATAATTCATGACGGTGAGTTTTTTCTTGAACTCGTTGTCAAATCCGTTCATTAATGCCATGGCGATGATCAGAACCATCACCCCAAGCGCAATGCCCGAAAAGGCAAGAAGTGCGGAGAGAAAGATAAACGGCTGTTCTTTGTCAAATCGCAAAAAACGCTTTATCAGATAACGAACAATACTCAAGAGGCAAAAACCCCTTTTTTAGGTCCTGATTTACCGCAGCAGTTTTTATATTTCAATCCGCTTCCGCACGGGCAGTCGTCATTGCGGGAAACTTTTGCCGTTTCGGGTTCAGCAGCGGGATGATTCAAAGACATCTGAAGCTCTTCCTGCCGTTTCTCAACTTCCATTTGACGGGCTAACGCCGCTGCTTCTTCCTCTACATTTTCTACTCTGAATTGAATGATATGCAGCGTTTTGATCGTGTCATACTTGATGGTACCGACAAGTTCACTGAAAAGGTTGTAACTCTCTTTTTTGTACTCAACCAACGGATCTTTTTGATTGTACGCACGTAGTCGAATTCCCGTTTTCATGCTGTCCATTTGATACAAGTGTTCACGCCATGCCGTATCGAGTGTTTTCAAATAAATTTCGCGTTCGATTCCTGAACGGGTATCGGTATCAATAACGGACATTTTCGTGTCATATTGCTCTTTTAAAGCGGCAACCGAAACGTTATAGATCGTATCATAGGATTTATCGGTGTAAATGGAAGGGTTTAGAACCGTGTTCAACTCCTCTTGGAACATCAAGATCAATTTTCCAAGATCGATCTCTTCTTGTGCTGCCCCTTCAAAAATACCGCAAAATGCTAATGTACGTGCCACATACTCTTCACGAATGGCATCGATTTTATCGGCAACGTTAAAAGAAGGATCGAGCAATTCATGACGGAATTTATAGACAATTTTTCGTTGTTCGTTCGCAACATCATCGTATTCCACGATATGCTTGCGCCCTTCAAAATGCATATTTTCGACTTTTTTCTGCGCTTTTTCAACGGCACGGGTAACCATTGCCGACTCAATGTATTCGCCGTCTTCAACGCCCAAACGCTCCATGATCGCTTTGATCTTGTCCGAACCGAAAATACGGAGCAGATTATCCTCAAGGCTTAGGTAAAATTGGCTGGTTC
Organism: Sulfuricurvum sp.; assembly: GCA_036277435.1. GTDB lineage: Bacteria > Campylobacterota > Campylobacteria > Campylobacterales > Sulfurimonadaceae > Sulfuricurvum. The sequence goes on along the minus strand of DASUMY010000073.1, from coordinate 4,597 downwards.
CCGGATCACCCTGACGCCCTGCACGTCCGCGCAGCTGATTATCGATACGGCGATTTTCATGACGCTCGGTACCCAGAATATACAGACCGCCCAATTCTTTTATCTCATCGCTGACTTTGATATCAACACCGCGTCCAGCCATGTTGGTGGCAATCGTAATAGCCCCTTTCTCGCCTGCGTTTTTGATAATTTCGCCCTCTTGTGTATGATTCTTCGCATTTAAAACCGTATGCGGGATTTTTTCCGCTTTGATCAGGATGTGCAGTTTTTCTGATTTTTCAATCGATGCCGTTCCGATAAGAACCGGCTGCCCTTTTGCATGAAGTTCTTTGACTTTTGCAATGACAGCCGCAAATTTTTCCGCTTCGGTTTTATAAATCAAATCGTTCAAATCTTTACGGATCACCGGTACATTGGTCGGAATCGAAATAACATCCAAATTGTATATTTGCGCAAACTCCGTCGCTTCGGTTTGTGCCGTACCCGTCATCCCGCCGATTTTTTGGTACATGCGGAAATAGTTTTGGAAAGTAATATCGGCAAGAGTCTGTGTCTCTTCTTTGATCGTTACCCCTTCTTTGGCTTCAAGAGCTTGGTGAAGTCCTTCAGAAAAACGGCGCCCCTCCGATAAACGGCCGGTAAACTCATCGACAATAACAACTTGCCCGTCTTGAAGAACATAGTCAACATCCACTTCAAAAAGGTAATTGGCTTTGAGCGCTTGGTCTAAGTGATGAGAAAGGGAGGAATTCTCGATGCTGTAGAGATTGTCTACGCCAAACAGTTCTTCGGCTTTGGCAATCCCCTCTTCCGTCGTCAGAATAAGGCGGTCTTTTTCGTCGACCGTGAAATGTTCCTCTCTGACCAGCGCTTTTGCCACCGCATCGGCGCGGGTATAGTTTTCCAATGCACGGTTCGTAGGTCCTGAAATGATCAATGGAGTACGCGCTTCATCAATGAGAATTGAATCCACCTCATCGACAATAACAAACGAATGGCCGCGCTGAACCATGTGTTCTTTCGTATAAGTCATATTGTCACGAAGATAGTCAAATCCGAATTCGTTGTTCGTACCGTAGGTAATATCCGCCGCATATTGGAGCCGTTTGTTGGCAGGGTTATATTCCCCTTCTAAAACAATCCCCGTTTCATAACCCAAGAAAGCGTATAAAGCAGACATCTGTGTGCCGTCGCGTCCGGCAAGGTAATCATTCACCGTAACGACGTGAACCCCTTTGCCTGTCATCGCATTCAGGACTACGGCCAAGGTTGCGACAAGGGTCTTCCCCTCACCTGTTTTCATCTCCGCAATGCGGCCGTGATGCAGAACCATACCACCGATGAGCTGAACGTCAAAATGACGCATACCAAGCACACGCTTGCTCGCTTCGCGGGTAATGGCGAACGAATCGACCAACACATCATCCAATGTTGCATTTCCGTTTTGTACGGATTCTTTTAAAAGAGCAAACGCATCTTGCAAAGATGCATCATCTAAACTTGAAAAGTGGGCTTCACGCGCATTGATTTGAGTGACTTGTTTGAGATATTGTTTGATTTCACGGTCATTTTTGGTGCCAAAGATTTTCCCGACAAATGATTGGAGCATTGATTGCCTTCATAAGAACTGTATGTAAAAAGTTGTCGATTTTAACACAGGAATGCTATTGTTTTGGTTAATAGAGGATTGGATACAATTTCTGATCTTGAATTAGAAGGAAAAATGTGCGCTTTTTACCCTTTTCGCTATTTCTAGCGGTCAGCTTATTTGCTTCTCCAAAAGAGATTCAATCGTTTTACTCCCCTTTTGAACAACGTATTATGGATGAACACGGTAAATGTATTCTCTATCGCGGAGAGCTATGGGCTTCAAAGCCTCAAAATGCCCTCTGGTCCTATCAAAAACCGATTCAAAAAAGCGTCTATATCAATGGCAACCGCCTCACCGTTATCGAGCCGCAAATCGAGCAGGCCATTATTCGTTCTCTAGGGGATGAAATCGATTTCTTGGAGATTATCAAAAAAGCAAAACAAAAAGACAGTGAACACTACACCGCAACGGTCAATGGGCAACTCTATACGATCACCGTTAAAAACGATGTGTTACGCATGATTCATTATACCGATCCCTACGATAATCGCGTCACTATCCAGTTTCTAAATCCGGTCCAAAACGGTGCTATCTCACCGTCTCGTTTTCAACCGAGCATACCGAAAGATTTTGATATTATAAAAAACTAGTGAGGGCATGCCTCGGCCACGGTATCTCTGCCGTGGTTTCCGATTTCACATTGAAACGTCGTATGGACAATCCCTATATGTTCCAATTCATGCGAAAGTTCATGAATGATAGCCGTCGTTTGACTCACATGCATATCCTCATGAAAATTTAAGCGCGCTTCTAAAAAAATCGTTTCGTCATTGAGCTGCCACAAATGTATGTGATGGATACTCTCGATGGGTGGATATTTTTTTACGATATCCACGATCATCTCTACCGATATATGCGCGGGGGTAAACTGCATCAGCATCCCCGTTGATTCGCTGACGATACGGTACGATGAGCGGATCAGATAAACCGAAATCAGCAACGATAGAAGCGGATCAATCCAAAACCATCCGTATACATACATCACCGCTCCGCCGATCAAAACCGCAACGGAAGTCATCAAATCCCCAACCAAATGCAAATACGCGGATCGGATGTTGAGATTATTTGTGGCATCACGATGCAACAGCCACGCAGACAGACCGTTTACCACGATCCCCAACAACGCCAACCCCATCACCCACATCGAAGCCACGGCCTGAGGGTGGAGAAACCGATCGATCGATTCAATGATTAAATAAACGGAAACCGCGATGAGGACCGATGCGTTAAAAAGCGCCGCAAGGATTTCAGCCCGTTTGAATCCAAACGTTTGACGGATATTTTGGGGGCGATGGGAAATTTTGTGGGCATAGTAGCTGATGACGAGACTCATCACGTCACTGAAGTTATGCAATGCATCACTGAGCAATGCCAAGGAGCCTGAAAGAAGCCCGCCAGCAAATTGTGCGACGGTAATCACCAAATTGAGGATGACACTAAAAAGAAGTTTTCCCCCGCTGATAGAGTGATCGTAATGATGATGGTGGTGATGTTCCAAAATAGTTTCCTCGATTGTAGTCATGACGTTTTATCATAGACAAACTTACATCCGTACATTCATAATCATTTATGGTGTACAATAAATTTTTCAGTCAGATAAAAAAGTTTTCGGCCTCGACATAGGCAAGCTTCAGTGCCATCTAGGCCCGTACAGCGGAAGGGATATTATTCCTTCGGCTTTAAAGCAAAAGGAGACAACATGCGTGTTCACCCACTTTTATTCTTTCCCCTCTCATTGGCCATTGGGGCATCCGTTTATGCTTCATCGTATACATTCTCCATGAGCGGCGATACGACGCGGTTTGATTATGCTGAAACCGAAGGGGGGCAATTGCTCGACACCGAAACCAATAATTTCGGTGCCATCAACGGATTCACCCTCTCGCTTGAACCCAGCTATCAGGGGTTTTACATCACAACGAGCTACAGCAGCGGCGATACCGATTATATCGGTGGGACGACGATTGATCCAACCTATGGTTCATTTCGGACGACAACCCATAATGAGATCGTAGACTACAGTGCCGGATTCAAAACAACCACCCTTCTGGATCGATACGGAGAGGTGGAAATGCCGTTCAAAATAGGATTAGGCTATCGCGAATGGGAAAGAGATATACAAGGTACCGACACTGTCTTGGGCGTTAAAGAAATTTACGATTGGGGGTATCTCGATATCGGTATCGGATTGCATTTTGCCCTTTCGCCTGATTCCACGTTGGGGATCGATGCCAGCTATCGAGAAGCGTTCAATGCGCAAATGCGTGAAAATATCTATGGCAATACGTTCGATCTCAATGATGTACACGGATACAAAATAACCGTCCCCCTTGAAATTGTGTTAAACCGATCCATGAGCGCTTTTTTTCAATACAACTACGAATACTGGAATATCAGTGAGTCCAACGTCGTAGACGGATGGTATGAGCCCGACAGCGAAACGAAGAATCAAACCCTCTCTGCCGGGCTAAAATTCTGGTTTTAAACCAGTCCCAGCAACGCCACCAACAATACTGGTGGTGTAATTACAAGCCCCACCTTCATATACTCGCCCCATCCGATCTTAACCCCTTTTTGGGCCAAGACGTGAAGCCACAATAACGTTGCCAATGAGCCGATCGGGGTCATTTTGGGTCCGAGGTTGCATCCGATGATATTGGCATAGGCCAAGGCATTGTTCCCCGCTTCCGCTATCGCTATGTCCATAATCATGATGGTAGGCATATTGTTCATGACGGAACTCAAAATGGCCGATAAGAAGCCCGTTCCGATTACTGCATAGACATTGCCCATCCCCTGCAACTGAGTAATCACTTGGGCCAGATACGTTGTCAATCCGCCGTTTTTAAGACCGTACACAACAACATACAGCCCGATACTGAACCACACGACCTGCCACGGTGCCGCTTTGATCGTCATGATCGGTTTCGTCGCTTTAAAATAGGT
>DASUMY010000072.1:0-9128 GCA_036277435.1 Sulfuricurvum sp. | reverse complement strand
TCTTTGGTTCCAATATTCGGAACCGCCATCGGCGTCCCTTCAAATACAATCGCTTTGAGTTCATCCGAAGCTACCGTGTCAAAATCATTTTCTTTTCGCGCGATGTCACTGAGGGTAATGGTTTTCACTTTGGCCAACGTTTCATCCGTGAAATTCGGTTCTTTGAGCAATTCGCCCATCAACGATAGACCCGTATCGAACTCTTCTTTTAACGCACCCAGTTCCATGACCAAAGTTTCATTCCCGGCATTCGTGCTGAGCTGAATGGCTCTCGCCTCAAGGGCATCGGCAAATCCGACACTGCCCCGCTTCAACGTACCCTCATTCATCATCTTGGCACTCACTCTGGCGAGTCCGGCACGGTCCCCCTCGTCAATGCTTCCGCTGCCTTGAAAGATCAACTGCATCGAAACAATCGGTAGCCGTTTATCTTCTTCGTGAATAAAAGGGATTTTGACCCCTTTTACCTCTATAAATTCCAACGTACTTGCCATGATTACTTGCCCTAATACTAAAATCGCTACTAAAAATCGCTTCATCACCATCTTTATGAAGCCGTGTCAAAACGCTCTAACACATCATATGCCGTATTCCGAATCGCCGGAATTTCTCCTATGTCACGAATCAGACGGATCATCTCTTCTTTTGCCATACGAAAGCCTGCCCCTGCACTGCGGACAACGTTTTCTTCCATCATCGTGGAACCCAAATCATTGGCACCGAAAAGGAGTGCCAGTTGACCGATATACGGCCCCTGCGTTACCCATGAACTTTGAATATTTTCAAAATTATCCAAAAACAAACGTGAAACGGCCAATAAACGCAAATAACGGTTGGACGACTGTTTTTCGATCTCAGGATGCTCTTCCATGAGCTGGGTATTCATCCCCTGAAACGACCACATGATAAAAGCGCGGAATCCTCCCGTTTCATCTTGCAGACGTCGGATTAAATCCCAATGTTCCACAATCTCTTCATCGGTTTCCACCGTACCGTACATCATCGTCGCCGTTGATTTTATCCCCAGTTTATGCGCTTCACGGTGGACATGCAGCCATACTTCGCTGTCAATCTTTTTAGGGGCGATGATGTCACGGACGCGATCACTCAAAATCTCGGCTCCTGCACCCGGTATCGATGCGAGCCCTTTGGCATGAAGACGTGCCAAACACTCCTGAATGGTGATTTTAGACACCTTGGCAATGTAATCGAGTTCAATCGATGAGAATCCATGAATCGTGATCATCGGATATTTGAGATGGATATGTTCCACTAAATCCTCATACCACTCAATCTTGAGCTTAGGATGGACACCCCCTTGGAACAGAATCTGCGTACCGCCGATTTCCAGCAGCTCTTCGATTTTTTGATCAATCTCATCAAACGTCAGGACATACGCATCATCCGCTTTGGGACTGCGGTAAAAGGCACAGAATTTGCAATCAACCCAGCATACGTTCGTATAGTTGATATTACGATCCACGACAAAGGTTGTTACGCCATCGGGATGCAACTCTTTTTTACGTGCTGTTGCCATTTTTCCCAGTTCTTTGAGATCGCCGTTGCGAATGAGCTCTAACGCCTGTTCTTTGGTGAGTCGCATTCGTGAGACCTATTTATCTTTCGCAATGGCATCCAAAACGCCATTGATAAATTTGGGAGATTGCTCACTTCCAAATGCTTTCGTTACTTCAATCGCTTCGTTGATAATCACCGCGGAATCGAGTTCTCCGAACATGATTTCATACGCACCCAAACGCAACGTCGCCCGTTCAATCGAACCTAGGCGATCGAAATCCCAATCTTTGAGATGTTTTTCAATGGCTTCGTCAACAGCGACTAAATGTTCTGTCACCCCTTTGAACAAGTCAAGGGCAAAATCACGCTGTTTATTACGGATCTTTTTTTCTTCGAGAATTTCATCGCTAAAATCAGCAATAGTTTGATTTCCTAAATCATACGCATACAATAAACTAACAACCGCCATACGGGCTTGGTGACGCGTTGCCATTACTGTCCGATCGCTTCGTACAGATCAAGCATTTCGATCACAACGGTCATCGCTTCAAATCCTTTGTTTCCTGCTTTTGTCCCGGCTCGCTCGATGGCCTGTTCAATCGTATCGGTCGTCAAAAGTCCGAAAGAAACCGGTTTTTTGTGTTTTAAACTGACCGTTGCGATCCCTTTGGTCGCTTCTGCAGACACATAGTCGAAATGAGGGGTTGATCCTCGGATAACTGCGCCCAATGCACAGACAGCATCGTATTTCCCGCTGCTTAACAACTGCTCGATGACCATCGGCAGTTCAAAGGCTCCCGGAGCCAAAACATGCGTCAAATCCGCATCGTTTCCGCCATGTCTGGCATAAGCGTCTTTTGCCCCTTCTACGAGTCTATCAACGATAAAATGGTTCCATCGCGTACTGACGATGGCGACTTTTTTCTCCGTTCGGACACTCAGTTTGCCTTCTATTACTTTCATACTTATCCTTCTTTTTTACTATTTTATGGCGTCTAACTGCAACAGTTTTTCGGTTAATACTTCTAATTGTTCTAATTTTAGCATATTCGGGCCATCACTCAAAGCACACGTCGGATCAAAGTGCGTCTCAAAGAAAAATCCATCTACGCCAACGGCTGCCGCAGCCCGCGCCAAATGGGGAACCATAGAGCTGTCACCCCCTGTTTTTCCACCACCGATACCTGGCATCTGCACCGAATGGGTCGCATCAAAAATGACAGGAGCGAATTGGCGCATAATATGCAACGAGCGCATGTCTACGACGAGATTTCCGTATCCGAAGCTCGATCCCCGTTCGCACAAAAAGACCCCGTTTTGTTTCGCTGCTTCGTAACTCAGCTCATCACATCCGCGTGTTTTCAACACTTTCATTACCGAGTATTGCATATCGCTGGGGGTCATGAATTGACCCTTTTTGATATTAACGATTTTATCGGTTTTTGCCGCAGCCACCAATAAGTCAGTCTGCCGGCATAAAAAAGCCGGAATCTGGATCATATCAACAACTTCGGCACACACAGGTACTTGGTAGCTTTCATGGACATCCGTCACGATTTTATAACCAAAATCATCTTTGACTTTTTGCAAAATTCGAAGTCCCTCTTCAAGCCCCGGTCCTCGATAACTGTCCAATGACGTACGGTTGGCTTTATCAAAGCTCGATTTAAAGTAAAAATCAAAGCGCTCATCATTCTGATAACGTTCAAGTGATCGAGCGATTTTAAAAATCGATTCTTCACTCTCGATGACGCATGGTCCAGCTAGCAATATCATGAAATGCTCCTGTAAGTATATTCGCGTATTTTACTGGTGAATAGATTAAAATCCGATTCGACAAAATTTACTGCCAAAAAAGAAAAATTTAGGGTTTATTATTTCTCATAATTTCCGGCTATAGCCTCAGCACACACGACCGCCGAACTAAACGCCCACTGAAAGTTATACCCACCCAACTCTCCGGTCACATCTACCGTCTCACCGATAAAATAAAGCCCATCTACACGACGACTCTGCATGCTGCGCGGATCAATCTCGTCGCACGCAATTCCTCCGCGGCATACTTCAGCCTTGCTCAATCCGAACGTTCCCGCGGGAGCCATCGAATACCCGCGTATACGTTCCAGTCTTTCCCATTCATCGCTCTTAAGACGGCTACACGGTTTGTCCTCCAAACCAACCGCTTCCAAAAATCCTTTCATAAACCGTTTGGGCAGCGGAAGTGCCGTACTAATGATTTTTTTCTCACTTTTTATCGTTGTTAAATCAAAATCAGGCAAAAAATCGATCACAATCTCCCCCTTATTCCAATACAGCGATGCGGAGAGGACCACCGGGCCGCTGATCCCTTTGTGAGCAAAAAGCAAATCTTCATCCAATACTTTTTGCCCGACACGAATACGCGCCTTAAAACTCACCCCACTGAGCTCTTTCATCCAAAATTCTTTTGGCTGAACGGTCAATCCGACCAAGGCCGGAGCAAAAGGGACGATTTTATGCCCATAGTTTTCACCAATTCTCAAACCGATATCACTGGCCCCAAGCTCTTTATAACTCGCACCGCCGGTTGCGACGACCACGTTTGATGCGTGAAAAACGCCTTTGTCGGTGGTCACTTCAAAGCGGTGCTCTCCGGTAACCGATACGACGGTGTGCCCTAAAAGGATATCGCATCCGCTTGAACGCCCCAGAAGAATCGAAATCACCTCATCCGAACTCTTGGGACAAAAATAGTACCGTTCTTTTCGCACGACAGGACGCAATCCTCCCTTGTAAAAATACTCCAATAACGCTTCTTTGGAAAAAACACTCAGCGCATGCGATACTAACGCTTTATCCCCTAAAAAATGGCTTTCATCCACCTCTACATTCGTGAGATTGCATTTTCCTCCGCCGGAAGCTTTCAGCTTCAGCGCAGGCCTGGAATTTCCCTCGACAATGGCTATAGAGAGTCCACTTTTCTCTCGTAATTGTGCCGCGCACATGAGCCCGCTGGCACCCCCTCCCAAAATGATGACATCATAGTGTTTCATCGTTTCAACAGCCGTAATGCTAACAAAGATAAGAGGGTTCCCACGACCGCTATATGGGTAAGGGTAATCGTTTTATGACTCATCAAATAGTGCAAGGCGATCAAAACAACAGCAATGTAGACCAGTTTGTGCCACGATTTGAACTTCGCATACATTTTTTTGCTCGACGTCAGCGCCATCAACAGCAAAATAACAAATGCCCCCATCCCAAAAGCGATAAACGGCTTGCTGACCACTTCATGATTCACACCCATAAAATTGAACTGTTGATCGATTCCGATAAATAAAAAGGCGTGTATCAACGCATAAAAAAAGGCAAATAATCCTAAAAGACGACGGTATCTTAGAAAGTTGATCCCGATATAGCTTCGAAGCAAAGTGACCAATAGGGTAACCGCCAGGAGCCACAGAGCGCTGTTTCCGCTTAAATCGCTCAAAAATTTCAGCGGATCGGTGGGCTTACGCGTCAGAACCACATGAAGCAAAGGCTCTAAAAAGATCCCTATATCCTTCATCCATTGCGGATGAAATTCGACGCTGAAGCGAATCAGCGCATATACGGCAGGCAACAGTGCCGCAAACCAAATAATGATTCTCAATGCGTATCCTTTTAAAAAAACTTTGTTAAATTTATACCTTTATAGAGATGCGCCACCTCTTTCGCGTACCCATTGAACATCAACGTCTCTTGTTTGAAAAAACGGCCCAACAGCCGTTCACGCGCCTGTGACCACCGCGGATGATCGACGGTAGGATTGACATTGGCAAAAAACCCATACTCTTTAGGAGCCAACTCATGCCACGTTGAACGGGTTTGGTGCTCTTTTAGGGTGATTTTGACAATACTTTTGATGCTTTTAAATCCGTATTTCCACGGCACAACGAGGCGAATCGGAGCACCGTTTTGCGGCAACAGCTCTTTGCCGTACAGCCCTACGGCCAATAGTGTCAACGGATGCATCGCTTCGTCAATACGCAGCCCCTCGCGATAAGGAAACGGTATGGTACCAAAACTTTGCCCCTGTGCCGGAAATTGTTTCGGATCAAAAAGGGTTTCAAATTCGACAAACTTGGATCTAGAGGTCAATCCGGCCAGCTTGAGTACCGAACTCAGAGGTATCCCCACCCAAGGGACCACCATCGACCACCCCTCAACACATCGAAAACGGTAAATCCGTTCTTCCGCAGGGATGCGTTTGAGCAACGTATCAATATCGAGGATCCGGAGTTTTTCTACTTCTCCCCCGATGGTGAGCGTCCAGTTTTGCGTCTTGAAATGTTGGGCCAGTTTGCTCGGACCCTCTTTCTGCGTTGAAAATTCATAAAAATTATTATACGTCGTAATCTGATCATAAGGGGTCAATTCAAGGGTTGATGAGGGTTTTGATTTTTCATAGCTCAGTGCTGCGCTCAAAGGAGTTGCCATCCATGCGGCCATCCCTCCCGCAAGCTTCATCAGTTCCCGCCGCTGCAGATAAATCGACTCAGAGGTAATGTCCGAGGAGGAGATCACATCATAATTGTTACGTATAAGCATGAACCATCTCCCGTTGGCTATAATTGCACTAATAATATCCAAGGGTTGGTAAATGTCCAAAAAACTTCACATCGATCCCTTGGTTTTGAACGCCAAATGAGCAAAGCCCATTCATCTACGCTGGCCGCTATGGCACTAAAGCTTGCCCTCTTGAGGGCAGAAAATAAAAAGTAAGGTTTATTTATGTCCAAAAAACTTCACATCGTCTCACTTGGGTGTACTAAAAATCTCGTTGATACCGAGGTGATGCTGGGGCGGCTTCAAAACTATGAGATGACCGATGCAAGCGGCGAAGCCGATGTCATCATCGTCAATACCTGCGGATTCATCGATGCGGCGAAACAAGAGTCTTTGAATACCATTTTCAACCTCGATGCGGGGCGCAAAAAAGATTCCGTCCTCGTCATGGCAGGATGTTTATCCGAACGGTATAAAGAGGAACTTGCCCAAGAGCTCAAAGAGGTTGACATTTTTACCGGCGTCGGCGACTACGATAAAATCGACGAACTGCTCGCGGCCAAACAAAGCCGTTTTTCTCCCGAAGTGTACCTCATCGACGGTGCCGAGCGCGTTGTTACGGGATCGACGTACCATGCCTATATCAAACTCTCTGAAGGGTGCAATCAGCAGTGCAGTTTCTGTGCTATCCCTTCGTTCAAAGGGAAGCTCAATTCCCGTAATTTGGACAGTATAGCACGTGAAGTAGAAGGACTCGTTGCCAAAGGGTATTACGATTTCACCTTTATTTCCCAAGATTCAAGCTCCTATTTGCGTGACCAAAATGTTAATGAAGGGCTCATCCACTTGATCAAACGGATTGAACTCATCGATGGAGTGAAAAGTGCCCGTATCTTGTACCTTTACCCCTCAACAACGACGTTGAAACTGATCAAAACGATCGGTGACTCCCCTATTTTTCACAACTATTTCGATATGCCGATTCAGCACATCAACGACACGATGCTGCGCATTATGAAACGGGGATTCGGCAAAGAAAAAACGGTAGAACTGCTCAATGCGATGCGCTCACTGCCAAACTCATTCGTCCGCACCAGTTTTATCGTCGGACATCCGGGGGAAACCGAAGAGAGCTTCGCCGAAATGGCAGAGTTCGCCGCCTCTTTTGGATTTGACCGTATCAACGTTTTCAGCTACTCGGACGAAGAAGGGACCAGTGCCTTTACGATGGAGTCTAAAATTCCCTCCAAGACGATCAACGAACGAGCCAAAAAACTGGGAAAAATTGCCTCCAAAGTTGAAGAAGAAAGTTTACAGAAGCTCATCGGACAAGAGATTTCCCTCATCATCGACGGAGAAAGCGATGAGCACGAATTTCTCCTCAGCGCACGCGCTTTGCTGTGGGCACCGGATGTAGACGGCGAGATTTACGTCAACGACCGCGAGATCGACGAAGAACTAACCTACGGAAAGATGTACCGTGCCCGCATCACCGAGATTACCGATAAACATCCATTAGCTACGATTACGGGCGATGCTTGATCTTTTACACCTTGATCATTTGAAAGAGGGGAAAGTTCTCCTCGCCTTCTCCGGAGGGGTTGATTCAACGGCCCTTTTTCACCTTCTGCTTCATAACGATATTGCTTTCGATATTGCCCATGTCAATTATCACACCCGACCTTCCAGTGACCGCGAAGCCCAAAGCGCTGAAGCACTCGCCCAAACACATCGTTTGCAGTGCTACGTTCACTCCTGCTTCCTTGAGGGGGGAAATTTTGAGCACCGTGCGAGAGAAGAACGGTACCGGTTTTTACACTATCTGATGGAAAAGCATGCGTACACCTATCTGGTAACGGCCCATCAGCTCAATGACCGTCTTGAATGGCTGATGATGCAATTGTGCCGCGGTGCGGGTCTTCCCGAACTGCTGGGAATCCGCTCCCACGATAGCCGGGAGGGGATGAATATCCTTCGCCCTTTGCTAGAACACGATCGAGAAAGCATTGAAGCGTATTTACAACAATATAACATTCCCCATTTTATCGATGAGAGCAACCGAGATGAACGGTATACCCGCAACCTCTTCCGACAGCGGTTTAGCACTCCCTTGATGAGAGAATACAGCAGTGCGATCAAACGGAGTTTTCGCTACCTCGAAGAAGACAATGCAGCACTCATTGCAGACGTCTCCATAAAACAAAAAGAAGAACTTTTTTATTTCAAAAATCCAAACAACACCCATTCGCTGATCGTTGCCGTTGATCGGGTTTTAAAGTCTCTGGGGCATGTCATGAGGGGAGCTGAAAAAGAGTTTTTGAAACATGAAAAATCTCTGATCGTGGGGCGAAAGTATAGCGTTTGGATTGATGAACACTATACCTTTGTTGCTCCCTACAAGGTAGAGAGCAGCATGAGCAAAACGTTCAAAGAAGCATGTAGAGTGGCTAAAATTGAGCCAAAAATGCGCGGCTATCTTGCCACGCATCCCAGCGCTTATGACATTATACGTCGATTAAAAGACGATCAAGAACCTCTTCAATACGACTGACACCGACAATTTCCAAAGCATTTTTCACTTCATCGGGAATATCGCTTAAATCCCGTTCGTAATTTTTCTGCGGAATCAATGCCAGTACCATCCCCGCACGGTGTGCGGCAATCAGCTTCTCTTTTAATCCGCCGATCGGGAGAACGTTTCCGCTGAGGGATACCTCCCCTGTCATTGCGATGTCCGCCCGCACTTTTTTATCACTGAGAATGGATCCTATGACCGTACACATAGCGATCCCGGCACTGGGCCCATCTTTGGGTGTTGCCCCATCGGGAACATGGATATGCAGATCAAACCGTTTATAGACTTCGCTGGCATCTACTGTGGTGTTGGCTTCACGCTCTGCGGGAGTCAACGGTATGATCGCATGATCGACACTCAATTTTCCGCTGTCGATCAATGTCTTCACCACCGATAACGCAATCCGGGCCGATTCTTTCATCACATCGCCCAAACTTCCCGTCAGCTGCAGCGTCCCTTTGCCGTTGATACGGATCGCTTCGATTTTGAGAACATCTCCCCCAACGGC
>DASUMY010000071.1:0-8959 GCA_036277435.1 Sulfuricurvum sp. | reverse complement strand
ACTCGGTTTTCAGCGTTATTTCCCCCGAAGGGTGCTCCGCTATTTTGTGGAATGATCCCTCAAAAGTCGAAGCCGCTACCAAAGCGCTTAAAATCACCAGTGCCGATCTCAAATCATTGGATTTGATCGATGATATTATTGATGAACCGCTGATTGGGGCCCATCGTGATAAACACGGCGCTGCGGATGCGATCAAAACCTATTTTCTCAACCAAATCAGTGCGCTTGAAACACTGAGCGATTCGGATCGTTTGGATCAGCGTTATCACCGTCTGGTCAGTATGGGGCGTTTTTCCGAATAATCTTTTTTCAAAGGAATTCCATTCCCTTGATCCTCTGCGCTGTAGAGCTTTTTACTTTTTTTCTTCGGTATTCTTTTCTTCAATAATTTTAGGGGTAGGTTTCAGCCGTTTAAGCCGCTTCGCCTCTTTTGAAAAGGCGATTAGCTCCTCGGCGGTATGAATGTTCTTCGGAACATATGGGAGAACATGCTGAAGGAGCTTGGTCGTCGTGATGGCATCGGAGAGGGCGCGATGGTGAATGGCCTCTTTGTAGAGCTTTAGCTCATCGTTGAGGTACAGTAAGCCGTAGCGTTCGCTTTCGATGGTCCGTTCAGCCAAATCAATGGTGCAGAGCGACCGGTTGAGTAATTTCTCAAATCCTACCCTCTCCATCATGGCCGAAACAAAATTGTAATCAAATTTGGCGTCATGCCCGACAAAGACCGCGTCTCCTAAAAAAATACGAAATTCCTGCATCACTTTTGCAAGAGCAGGCGCTTTAAGGGTCTGTTCAACACTGATGCCGGTTATATCCTGTATCTGCTTAGAAATATCGGTGGCGTAAACCAAACTTTCAAAGGTATCGACAATAACGCCGTTTTTAAGTTTTACTGCACCGATTTCGATTATTTGGTGATGCGAAGGTTTTGAACCGTTGGTTTCAATGTCAACAATGCAAAATAAAGTATCGTTTACGGGGGTAAAACTGCTGCTGAGACGGTAGCTGTTCTCTTTGAGGACAAGGTTTAATCCTTGCGCTTTTAAGAGTTCAATCGAAAGATCAGCAGGAGCAGAGAGATGGGATTCAAACTCCTCTTTGGGGACCCCGTTTTTACTCAGGCGAGCAAAGAGTTTGGTATCCATCATCTTCATGATTTTGCCTCGCGTATAAACGTAGAGACGGATACCGGATCTTTTACCCCTTTGGAAGCTTCGACCCCGCTGCTGACATCAACGCCGTAAAATCCGTAGGATTTTACACTGGCTACGTTCTGAGGCGTCAACCCTCCTGCTAGGATGATTTTAGAGCAGTCTACCCCCTCAAACCACTCGAGGTTCAGACGCTTTCCGCTGCCGCCGTATCCTTCACAAAAAGCATCGACGAGACGATAGTGATCGGAATGGTTCAAAATATCGGATTTGCTCTGGGCGCGTATCACGCGCAACGCAGGAAATCCTAATGTATCAAAAAGAGTTTCGGGGGCATCGAAGTGAATTTGGGCAAGGGTGCAGCCCGTTGATAAACAGACGGTGCGGATGGTTTCCGCGTTTTCGTTGACGAAGAGGGCTACTTTTTCGATAAAAGGGGGAAGCTCTTTGATAATGGCTTGTGCATCATGGGGGGTAATGTATCGGGGGGATTCGGGGTAGAAAACAAAACCAAGGGCATCGGCTCCCGCTTCGATGGCTATGCGTGCATCAATGAGCGATGTGATACCACAGATTTTGACTCTCATACGCGAAGGCTATCGATAGCGGTTTTATAATCGCTGGCACCAAAAACATAACTGCCGGCAACACAAATATCAACTCCGGCTTCTTTAAGCAGTTGAATATTGGAACTGCCCACACCGCCGTCGATTTCGATCAGACATGCCGGATTGATACGGTCGCGAAGTGCTTTGAGCCGTTTGATTTTCTCAACAACGGTCGGGATGAATTTTTGGCCGCCAAATCCGGGGTTAACACTCATGACTAAAACCATATCCAAATCTCCCAAGAGATACTCGATCGCTTCTGCAGGGGTATGAGGATTCAAAACCACAGCAGGTTTAATCCCTAAAGAGCGTATTTTTTGCACCAAACGATGGGCATTTTTCTCCTCTTCGATGTGAAAAGAGATGTACTCGGGCTTGAGAGGGGCGAAGAGATCGACAAAAAAGGAGTTGTTTTCGACCATCAGATGAATGTCAAGCGGTTTGGTAGCGGCAGCCGCAATCGCGCTGACGACGACAGGCCCGATTGTAAGATTGGGGACAAAATGCCCATCCATAACATCCACATGGACTAAATCACACCCGGCATCGCAGATGGCACGAACATCACGAGCAAGATTTCCAAAATCGGCAGAGAGTATGCTGGGTGCAACGAGCATGATAAAACCCTTGAATATTTTTTTGCTATTTTAGCGAAACATCTTTGGAGGGACCTTTGATACGGCTATCGGGTCAAGAAAAAGATGAAGTGTTCGCCATCAAAGGTCAAGTCAACCTGAATCCCTTTTTTGTTTTGGGCAATTTCCATAAGGGTATCGATGTCGGCATAGGTCCGCGGGAGGGTGATATCCAAAATATGTTTGTTCGCGCTTAAAAGCACTTTGGCCCGTCCGCCGATAATATTGACAAATTCGGCCAATGAATCGAGCACATCCTCTTCGCCCGCATGGGGATCGCCGATCAGCAGCTCGCATGCTCTTTGCGCAATTTTTTTAGGAAATACCAGAATGATCAATCCGTCGATATCGCCGTAAAAACCGATGGAACTGGCAAAATGATCGCTGGAGTGGGGGATATCCAGCGTTTGGATATTCACGGAGTTTTTCGTGGCTACCGCATTGGTCATCATTGCAATGGTAGAGATCGTAGCATCAATAAAATTGGGCAATTCGGCGACAAGCGCTTTATTCAGTGTTCGGCTGTTTTTAGCGGCCACTGCCCCGCCTCCGCCTCCGAGCTCTTGCAGCAGCTCTTTATTTTTGAGAATGTCGTCCATGTGGTCAAAAAACAAAAGTCCGGCGTCTTCGAGATCATACTTGAACGCTTCCGGTGTCTTTTCAAAAGATAAGCCGACAAAGCAGATGGATGCGTTGTATTCAGCCGCAGCAGAAGCCAGCTTGGTAAAAAAGTTCAGCGCATGGATATTCATCGATATGACTTTATACGCGTCAAAAATAAACAGACGAAATCCGACATTAAGTGAGTTTTGATGATAGGTAATATTGAACGTATTGTTGATTTCGGCATCCAAAAAATTGGAAATGGTATAAATGATCGCATTCCCCGTAACCCGTGTCGCCACTTTTTGTCCAAAAAGTCCTAAATTAGTATCTTCAATAATTTCGTAATACAGGTCAGGATTTTGTTTTTTTTCATCGAATTCAGCTTTGCTCTGAGCGATGATGGGATTGTGCCCGTAGTCAAAGAGTTCGATGGCCATGGCGGAACGTTGGGAGGGATCTTCATTGTAAAGCAGGACGGTTCTAGGCTCGCACTTGTTCGTAGAGGTAAAAAGTTCGGCTATTTTTTCACTTTTAAATAAGGAAAAATTGATGTTATGGCCGTAAAAACTATTGATCGTTTTGTATTTTGTATGATCATAATCACAAAATCCGACCGTAATGTGCTTTTCATCTCTCATGGTGGTTAAGAGTTTGACAAAGACATCCAGCCCGTTTTTATTAAAAAAGATCACTTTTTTTAAGGATACAAGGAGCATATCCAGATTCAGAGATTCGGTTGCTTTGATATCATCAATGGTTAAAAAAGTGGGGGCATTGTTCCCATCTAAAAATCCCTGCAGATGAAAAATCCCGATACGCCCTTTGACTACGGCTCGCATGAATACTCTACCACCTGTATGAAAGATTCGTAAATGTCTTGGACAAATTCAATTTGAAAATCAACAAATTCATTGAGTCCTGCCGCTATGTAAGGACCTTGGCTCAATTCGTAGAAGAGGAGCAAATGGATCCATTTCGCCAATTCGAGCTCTTGAGGTTCAAGCTCATGGTTCAATCCTGAAGCGGCTTTGATCAACGTAATAATATGCTCCGGCATCTCCCATTTTTGGGCAATTTGAGCCGAAAGATCAAAAAGATCATTTCCGCTCATCCGAAATAAAATCGTGTTGTAGTCCAGCGCCTTGACGGAACGCAGTTGGCTTACTTCTGTTTTTCTCGAAGCAAATAGGGATTCACACACGATAATGCTGGCCGGAATGAGGGATATAGCGCTTTGAATCTCTTTGTCATCTATTTTCAGATGAGCAAGAATGGTTTCCCAATGCCGGCTTATGGAGGCTTGGAGATCATAAAACTGATGATTGGTCAGATGAAAGAGTTCCCATTTCTTTGGCGTGAGCAAACTTAAAAGATAGTTGTAAAGTGTCTGCACCGATGCGCTCAGCCCTAAAATTCCAAAAATCTGCGCCACATCGGTCACTTCATTTCTAAAGCCGTAAATAGGACGATTGACAAGAGTCTTCAGATAAAGTCTTAAAGCCGGATCTTCTTGGGCACATTTAGCGGCTTTTTGCAAATCGCCGTTGCGGGCATGTTCAAGGGCTTGTTGTACAACACTGGGAGCAGGGGGAATATTTTGAATATAAAGAGCTACTTCGTCTTGGGTAATCACGGGTGGGGACATCCAATGTTTTTGTCTATTGTAGTCACTATAAAATAAAACTTTCATTATAAGGGATATATTCAGAGTAAATGAATGGGATGGATAGAAGTTTTAAGGTAACCTTTGGGTTTAAGAAGGTAATATTCGCAACCTAAATTTACGCAAGGAGCCTCAAATGGCAAGAAAATGTGCTATTAGTGGTAAAGGCCCAATGAGCGGGAATAACGTTTCTCACGCGAAAAACAGAACTAAACGTCGTTTTTTACCAAACCTTCGAACTGTTCGTGTAACACTTGAAGACGGTACTACGAAGAAACTTAAAATCGCTGCTTCTGAGCTTCGTACTCTTAAAAAAGATTCGTAATCTCCCGCGTGGAGCCCCACGCACTTCGGGAAGTCCTTCCCGATCTTTCTCTCGTTAACTTTTATCCCCTTATTTTTTTACCTTTTTTATAAGCATAGACGTTTATAATAAATTAATTCATTGTTGAGGAGTTTTCCCCTATGTATCATATTGATAGTATTGATGGCGGAGTATGTGCTGCAAACGGTTTTTATGCCGATGGAATTCATATCGGTTTAAAAAAAGAGGGTGCCAAAGATCTCGCCTTTATCTACGCGGACACTCCTTGCGCCATAGCCTCTGTTTTTACAACGAATAAAATGACGGCGGCACCTATCCGTCATTTTCGGATCAAAGGGGAGTTTGAGGGGAATTTCGTCCTCATTAACTCTAAAAATGCCAATGCCATGACGGGACCTGCGGGGATTGCCGATATTGATGAGGTTTTAAACGCCCTTCAACTGAAGTTTCCCCAGCTGCAGAATCCGGTGATGAGTTCGACGGGTGTCATCGGGGTACGTCTTCCAAAAGCAAAAATCATTGAGGGGGCTAAGCGGTTTGATCTCTCCCGGCGGGATGGGACCAGTGCCTCCGAAGCGATCATGACGACCGATACTTTTGCAAAACGAATCGCGTTTCAGGTGAGCCTGGAAGACGGAACATCGTTCCGAATCGGTGCAATGGCCAAGGGGGCTGGGATGATCAACCCTGCGATGGCGACCATGCTGTGTTTTATCACGACCGATGCGTCGGTGGATAAAGCTACGATGCAGGAAATATTGGATGAGTGCACCCATACGACGTTCAACGCCGCCAGTGTGGATGGGGATACCTCCACCAATGATACGGTATTGCTGATGGCCAACGGCAAAAGCGGTACGTTTCATCGTGATGCGTTCAAAGGGGCATTGAATGCGATTATGCTTTTTTTAGCCAAAGAGATGGTCCGTGACGGTGAGGGTGCGACGAAGTTGGTGACGTACAAAGTAACGGGAGCGAACGACGACAAAGAGGCTGAAATCGCGGCGAAGGCGCTTTCCAATTCGTTGTTGGTAAAAACCGCTCTTTTCGGTCAGGACCCTAACTGGGGACGTATCGCTTCGACAATCGGAGCCAGCGGCATTGCGTGTGACGAGGCGACGTTAAGCATCTGGTTTGATGATGTGTGCGTGTATCGCAAAGGGGAACTTCTGTTTGACGAGAAACTGGAGCCTTTGGCCGCAGCCGTCATGCGTAAAGAGGCATTTACAATCCATTGCGATATTGGACTTAACAAGGGTGAATTTATCGCCTACGGATGTGATTTGGGGCATGAATACGTCAAAATCAATGCCGATTATAGAACGTAGTATCGCATTCGATCTGTGCTTGAGGTGGAATAAGATGGTTCGACTTCCTCGCCGCGTACGCCATGCTTATTAGCTCTCACTAAGTGAGACATTGTTATAATTGTATTAACTTAATGCCAATAGGATAACTCATGCGCGGATATAAAATTTTCAGCGGTTCAGCATGTACTGAATTTTCAACCGAAGTTTGTAAAACACTCGATGTCCCTCTCTCAAAAGCGGAGATCAAACGCTTTAGCGACGGTGAAATTAATGTTCAAATCTCTGAAAGTGTCCGCGGTCGTGATGTTTTTATCATTCAAAGTACGGGTGCCCCTTCGAATGACAACTTGATGGAATTGTTGATTATGACCGATGCGCTTCGACGCAGTTCTGCAAGTTCGATTACGGCAGTTATTCCGTATTTCGGCTATGCACGTCAAGACCGGAAAGCCGCTCCCCGCGTACCCATCACGGCAAAATTGGTTGCGGATATGTGCGAAACGGCGGGGATTGACCGTGTGGTAACGATCGATTTGCATGCGGGGCAAATTCAGGGATTTTTTGATATCCCGGTGGATAACCTCTACGGCTCTATAATTTTCCAAGAGTATATCAGTTCGAAAAATTTGGCAAATCCGGTGATTGCCTCTCCGGATATCGGCGGTGTCGCACGTGCCCGTTATTTTGCCGAAAAGCTTGGGCTTGAAATGGTAATCGTTGATAAGCGCCGTGAAAAAGCGAATGAAAGCGAAGTGATGAATATCATCGGCGATGTCGAGGGGAAAGATATCATCATGATCGACGATATGGTCGATACGGCTGGAACGATGGTCAAAGCGGCATCGGCACTCAAAAAACGGGGTGCAAACTCGGTTATGGCGTGTGCAACGCACGGTGTTCTCAGCGGAAAAGCGTACGAGAATATCAATAACGGGGAGCTCGATGAACTGGTAGTTTCCAATACGCTTGTTCTTCGCGGTCAAAGCGACAAGATTAAAGTTCTAAGCGTTGCTCCGCTGTTCGCCGAAGTGATTCGCCGCGTGTATCATAACGAAAGTGTGAATTCCCTTTTTAGTTAACCAAACGCTTTGGGGGTTTCCCCCGCCTTCTTAGTAGCTTTCAGCTATAATTCATCAACTAAACTAAACGAGTAATTAACCTAATGGACAACATTCGCAACTTTTCAATCATCGCTCATATCGACCACGGCAAGAGTACTTTAGCCGATCGTATCATCCAAGAATGCGGTGCCGTTTCCGATCGTGAGCTCTCTAAACAGATGATGGATACGATGGACATCGAACAAGAGCGCGGCATTACGATCAAAGCACAAAGCGTTCGTCTCGATTACGTCAAAGACGGACAACACTATATCCTCAATCTGATCGACACCCCGGGCCACGTTGATTTCAGCTATGAAGTAAGCAAATCGCTAGCATCTTCGGATGGGGCGCTGCTGATTGTCGATGCGGCACAAGGGGTCGAAGCACAGACGATTGCGAATGTCTATATGGCGATGGAAAACAATCTGACGCTTATCCCTGTCATCAATAAAATCGACCTCCCTGCTGCAGAACCGGAACGGGTTGCCGAAGAGATCGAAACGACGATCGGGATCGATGCGACCGACGCGGTGATGATATCGGCCAAAACAGGAGTTGGTATCCGTGAACTGATCGATGCGATTGTCGATCGCATCCCCTCCCCCGTAGGGGACCCAAATGCGACGACCAAGGCGATCATTTACGATTCGTGGTTTGATGCGTATCAAGGGGCAATGGCTCTGGTACGCGTCTTTGATGGTGAAATCAAGACGGGACAGACGGTCAAGCTGATGCACAATGATGAAAACCATCAAGTGTTGGAACTGATGTATCCTCATCCGCTTCGCCGCCAAAAAACCCAAAGTATTAAAAGCGGCGAGATCGGGATTGTGATCTTGGGTGTTAAGGAAGTTGGCTCCATCCGTGTCGGTGATACGATTACCGATGCAAAAAATCCGACCAAAAATCCGGTAGGGGAGTATGCTCCGGCGAAACCGTTCGTATTCGCAGGGCTTTATCCGATTGATACCGATGAATTTGAAGCCGTGCGCGATGCCCTTGATAAACTCAAACTCAATGACAGTTCACTCAGCTATGAGCCAGAAACCTCTATCGCTCTCGGCTTCGGATTCCGTGTCGGCTTTTTGGGGATGCTGCATATGGAGGTGGTTAAAGAGCGGTTGGAGAGGGAGTTTAATCTCGATCTGATCGCAACCGCCCCATCGGTTATTTATAAAGTGTATAAAACCGACGGAACGATGGTCGAAGTGCAAAATCCGAGTGAACTGCCTGAGCCGCAGCATATCGAGAAGATTGAAGAGCCGTATGTCCGTGCAACGGTGATCGTTCCGACCGATTATCTGGGGAATGTGATTACGCTTCTGACTGCAAAGCGTGGAATGCAGGAGAAAATGGAGTATCTCAATGAGACGCGAGTGATGCTGATCTATGTGATGCCGATGAATGAGATCGTTGTCGATTTTTACGATAAACTCAAATCAACCTCCAAAGGGTATGCGAGTTTTGATTACGATCCGATCGAGTTCCGTGAAGGGGATTTGGTCAAGCTGGATGTTCGCGTTGCCGGGGATGTGGTGGATGCGTTGAGTGTCATCGT
>DASUMY010000070.1:0-5666 GCA_036277435.1 Sulfuricurvum sp. | reverse complement strand
GCACCGGAACGGCTAAAAAAAGACGAGGCATCCACACACCTTTCTTATCTTATTGGAATCGTTCCATTATAGTGCAATTTTTTAAACCGCGGCAGATACTTTCCCTTTCGCAGAAGTGATGCCGCAATATTCATAGTATTGTATTATGGTTGCCATATTATAGTAATAATGCTCTCTAATGTATTTTTCAAAATCCATTTACCTAGATTCGTTATAGTTCCGCCATGAAATACTGGATTATTGTGATATTCGCATTCGTTGTGAGCTTCTCAGCACTGAGTGCCCCTTTGCTTGCACATCAAGCAGAGACCTCGGTGGCGGCGAGTGTCGAAATAAGTGCTGAAAAGATGGATACGTCAGAATCGAGCGATTCGTATGATGAATCGTATCTGCATGTAGTCCGTTCTTCTCATAATCCATTTTTTAAATCAATCTCTCCTAACAGCGGTTTGATCCGATACCCTTACGAGCAAATCTTTACACTACTCAAACCCCCCGAATCGGCCCTTCTTTCCTAACTTTAATTGATATTTTTTTCTAACGGCTGATTTTTTAACAGCAACAAAAAAAATATATCTATGCACATACAAAAAACAAATATTTTTACAGGACCCAAAGATGATTAAAAAAAGCAGTTTGCTTGACGGCAATGAAATGTTCAAAAAAAGTTATTTTAAAAAAAATGAGAAAGAGTTATTGGATTTGGTTCATAACGGCCAACATCCCAAAGCATTGTTCATCGGCTGTGCCGATTCGCGTGTTGTTCCGAATTTGATTACACAAACCAATCCGGGAGAGTTGTTTGTACTGCGAAACGTCGGCAACTTTGTTGCCCCGTATAAACCGGATGAAGATTACCATTCGACAGCGGCAGGGATTGAATACGCCGTCACGGCGTTGGAGGTTTCGGAGATTATTATTTGCGGACATACCCATTGCGGTGCGATATCGTCGCTGTATACGCAGATCGATGAGAAACCTTTTGTCCACACGAAAAAATGGCTGACACTGGGAAATAAGGCAAAATCGCTGGCGCTTCTTGCTTTGGGAAAAAACGGGGATAAAGAAGAGCTTCTGCGATTGACCGAAAAACTGTCGGTTATTTCTCAAATCGAAAATTTGTTGACCTATCCCTATGTGAAAGAACAAGTCGATGCGGGGACGCTGCATATCCATGGGTGGATGTACGACATTGAAAACGGAGACATCGAGTATTACGATCCCGATGAGCATGAGTTCAAATCGCTCAGTGATGTTCAATAAGGAGTCGGCATGATAAATACGAATCTATTCAAAGAGATAAAAAGTGATCTGCCGGCGAGCATCATCGTCTTCTTTGTGGCGTTGCCATTATGTTTGGGGATCGCTTTGGCATCGGGGGCTCCTTTGTTCGCCGGAGTCATTGCCGGCGTTATCGGCGGTATTGTTGTTGGTATGGCGAGCGGTTCGCGTTTGGGGGTCAGCGGTCCCGCTGCGGGATTGGCGGTGGTCGTTTTTGGTGCCATTACGACATTAGGTTCATGGGAAGCGTTTTTGGCGGCATTGGTGCTTGCAGGACTTTTTCAAATAGCGATGGGGTATGCAAAGGCGGGATTTATCGCCTTCTTTTTCCCTACGTCGGTTATTACCGGATTACTAAGCGGTATCGGGTTGTTGATCGTGTTAAAGCAAATTCCCCATGCTCTTGGATACGATACCGATTACATCGGAGACGAATCTTTTTTCGAACTTAATGGGGAGAACACCTTTTCCGCGATTCTCAACGCGTGGAACTATTTGACACCGGGTGCGGTCGTCATCGCTTTGGTCTCCATAGCGATCTTGATTTTATGGGATAAGGTGCTGATTCAAAAGCATCGTATTTTTCAGTTGATACAAGGGCCAATAGTGGTGGTTCTTTTCGGTATTGTGATGAATTATCTCTATCAAAACGGTATAGTGGGCTTGACTTTGAATCCCAATCAGATAGTAAGTTTACCGGTCGTATCGACTCTATCGGACTTTATGAGTCAATTCACCTTTCCCGATTTTTCATCACTCACCAATCCGGAAGTGTATAAAATCGCTGTAGTCATGGCGATTGTGGCGAGTTTGGAAACATTGCTGTGTGTGGAGGCAACGGACAAGCTTGATCCCTACAAAAGGGTGACACCTACGAATCGCGAACTCAAAGCGCAAGGATTAGGAAATACGCTTTCGGGATTAATCGGAGGGTTGCCTATTACACAGGTGGTTGTTCGAAGTTCCGCCAACATTACCTTCGGTGCCAAAACGAAGCTCTCGACTATTTTACACGGCTTTTTCCTGTTGATCAGTGTCGTGATGATTGCCAATCTGTTGAACATGATCCCCTTGGCAAGTTTGGCCGCTATTTTGATTTTGGTCGGATACAAACTGGCCAAGCCCTCACTCTTTAAACAAATGTATGCCCTTGGATGGGAGCAGTTTATCCCCTTTGCCGTCACGATTTTGGTGATGCTGATCACGGATTTGTTAACGGGTGTTTTATTCGGTCTTGTCGCCAGTATCTTTTTTACGCTGCACCACAGCTATCGGAATTCGTATTACATGAAAGATATCGTAACGGCATCGGACGGGCGGGATGTGCACCATATCGTCTTAGCCGAAGAGGTCTCTTTTTTTAATAAAGCAAGTATTATCGAGACGCTGGAATCGATACCGGCCAATTCGAACGTCATTATCGACTGTTCAAACTCCAAAGCCATCGCGTTTGATGTGGTGGAGTTTATTCATAACTACCCCATGCATGCAAAATTAAAAAACATTACCGTTGAAATGATTAATTTCATTCCGCCGAAACTCTCGCTCCCAACGCATTAACATCACAGAGAGAACCTCGGATGAGGTTCTGCGGATGTCTGAAAGAGCATTTATCATTCTTCTCAGCCACCATAAAATTTTAGTACGCTATCTCTCCTCCGTCGAATTGCTAAGGAGCGGAACTCTCATCGCCACCGATAAAACGGGAACGGTAAACATAACCGATCATCGCAAGCGTTATTGCCGCAGAAGTTGGGATGATATAAAGCGGGGAAGCGATCTTGCTGGGAGAAGAGATTGATGCGTTTGCCCGTGCGATGCCTGATCACAAATACCGTCTTGGGATTATCATTCTAACGTTTTTTTGCCCGTCAAGAAACGAAGAACGGCATATCCGGCAACTCCGGATAACAGCGACGCAACAAAAATAGCTCCCTTAGCGGTTTCATTGAGCGTATGATCGTCAAACGCCAGCACGGAGATAAAGATGGACATCGTAAATCCGATCCCGGCTAATAACCCAACCCCTGCCATCTGTGCAAATGAAAACCCGATTTTAACAACCCCGATGAAGTGTGCAAAATAACTAAACGCCAAAATCCCCAGCGGTTTTCCCACCATAAGTCCTAGAACAATCCCCCACGACAGCGGTGATGAAAACGCCGATGGATCGAAAATAAATCCGGCATTGAACAAGGCAAACAGCGGCAGGACATAAAAGATGTTCCAAGGGTGAAAAGAGAGTTCCAGTTTTTGGAGCATAGACATGGAAGCATAGCTCGTTTGGGAAATCTCTTGCAAAGCCATTGTTTTGGCGTGAGGGTCATTGCCGTTGATCAAATTGATGATTTTTCCTTTCAGATGCTGTACCCATTTCGAGAGTTCCCGTTTAGACAAATCAGGGGTACTGGGAGCCATAAGCCCTAAAAGAACCCCTAGAAGGGTTGAGTGAATTCCGGATGCTAGAAGAAAAGACCAGCTCAAAGCGGCAACCAGAAAAAATACCAAAAGATGACGAACCCCCATCCGATACAGTACCACCATAATCACCAGCATTGAAATGGCAGAAAATAGAGCAACAGGATCGAATCCGTGGGAATAAAAGAGTGCGATGATGACAATCGCACCGATATCATCGGCTACCGCTAACGTGAGCAAAAAAACTTTGAGCTTGACGGGGATCCGATGGGAAAGTAGGGCCATGACCCCTACGGCAAAGGCGATATCGGTGGCGGCAGGGATCGCCCATCCATTGCGTGATGCATCGTCGCTGGCCAGTAGAAAGAGAAGGGCGGGGATAACCATCCCGCCTGCCGCTGCAATGATGGGCAAGGCCGCCTCTTTGGGATTGCGAAGTTCACCCTCGACAAACTCCCGTTTGAGTTCAAGACCGATAATAAAAAAGAAAATACACATGACGGCATCATTCACGATGTGCAGCAGGGTGGTCTCAAATCCAAAAGAGCCCACGGATACACTCAACGTGAGATGGAGCATCTCAAAGTAGCTTGAACTGAACGGAGAATTGGCCCATACGAGAGCAATCAGAGCAAAGAGGAGTAAAACGAGGCCGCTTGCCGCTTCAAGATGCAAAAAACGCTCAAGCTGGCGTGATAATGCAGAAATAGGGGTTGACGGTTGATCGGAAAAATGGGTATTCAAATTTTCTCCTGCTTTACAAAGCGATTTGATTGATGGTAACTATTATAGTGGAAGATATTAAATGGCGCTCCTCAACCTCGTACGCTATAATTGGGAGCAATTTACCGTAAAAAGAAGAACATTATGAACGAATTACGAGAACATCGAGTATGGCTCAATATTAAAGAGCTGCTGTGGGACCGTTTGAGCTTGACAGAGGATAAAGCAGACGATACGGTTATCGATGAGCGCATACGCGGCGATGTCGATATGCGCGGAACGAATTTATGGGTTTTGATCTTCGCAATATTTGTAGCTTCCATCGGGCTGAATGTCAATTCAACGGCCGTTATTATCGGAGCAATGCTGATTTCTCCTCTGATGGGGCCTATCATGGGGCTCGGATACG
This sequence comes from Sulfuricurvum sp., assembly GCA_036277435.1. Taxonomy (GTDB): domain Bacteria; phylum Campylobacterota; class Campylobacteria; order Campylobacterales; family Sulfurimonadaceae; genus Sulfuricurvum. The sequence continues at coordinate 835 of DASUMY010000070.1, read as the reverse complement.
GTGCCGGAATCAATGATTTTTCGCTGATACGCCGCTCTTTTTACAGTTTGATGTTTGCAACGTTCGTGGCGCTCTTAACCTCAACCCTTTATTTTTTAATCTCGCCGCTGGATACGGCACAATCGGAATTATTGGCTCGTACGACTCCTACGTTATGGGATGTTTTGATCGGTCTTTTTGGAGGATTGGCCGGAATCGTTGCGATGACGCGTAAAGAAAAAAGTAATGTAATTCCAGGCGTAGCCATCGCTACGGCATTGATGCCCCCTTTGTGTACGGCCGGTTTTGGTTTAGCCAGCGGTAATTGGGAATTCTTTTTCGGTGCGTTTTATCTTTATACGATCAATTTTGTTTTTATAGCGCTGGCTTCCTTTTTGATCGTCCGACTCTTCAATATTTCCGAAAAAAAGTATGTTGATCCTGACGTTGCCGTCCGTGCGCAGCGTTACATTGCTATTGCTGTTCTTGTGACATTGCTTCCCAGCTCCTATTTAGCTTATCAGCTGGTTACCCAGGAAGTTTTCAAAGCCAAAGCCTCCCATTTTATTGCCGAAGCGTTTAATTTTAAAACCTCTAATGTGGCACAAACGAACATTGACCCCAAAACAAAAGAGATCAAAGTTTTTTTGATCGGAGACCACATTCCGCAGGAAGAATTGGATGACATACGCGCTGAATTACCTAAAAAAGGACTTGAAAAAGCAGTGTTAACCATCTATCAAAACGGGGGTAATCAAGAAGTTGATCTCTCGATGCTCAAAGCCGATATCATTACCGATCTTTACCAAAACAGTCAAATAGCCCTCCAAACAAAAGACAAAGAGATTCAACGCTT
>DASUMY010000069.1:0-2395 GCA_036277435.1 Sulfuricurvum sp. | reverse complement strand
CTGGCCAAAGATGTTATCGGCGACGATGCCAAAAAGTTGGCAAACGAGCTCAAAAGCGGTGAAATTTTGCTGTTGGAAAACCTTCGCTTCGAAAAAGGGGAGACGAAGAATGATCCCGAATTGAGTACGGCATTGGCCTCATTGGCGGACGTCTATATCAACGATGCTTTCGGTGTGAGCCATCGGGCGCATGCGTCGGTCGCAGGGATTACCGAACATTTTGATACGGCACATAAAGCGGCAGGCTTTTTATTGCTCAAAGAGATTGAATTTTTTGACATCTTGCTGGAGCGTCCAGTTCGACCTTTTGCGGCGATCGTAGGGGGGAGCAAGGTTTCGGGAAAACTCGAAGCGTTGGTGAACTTACTGCCGCGTGTGGATAAAGTGTTGATCGGCGGCGGTATGGCATTTACGTTTTTAAAAGCCCTTGGTCATGATGTCGGCAATTCGTTGGTTGAAGATGATCTTATCGCCGAGGCCCATAAAATCATGGAAGAGGCAAAACGGCTGGATGTGAAATTTTACCTCCCCGTCGATGTTGTTGCTGCGGAAAAATTCAGTGCTGATGCGGCGAACCGTATGGTCAGTATCCAAGAAATTCCGACAGGCTGGATGGGATTGGATATCGGTACGGCGACCGTTGATCTGTACAAAGAGGTGCTCGAAGACGTTCAAACGATTCTGTGGAACGGGCCGATGGGTGTATACGAGATGGAACGTTTTGCCAAAGGATCGAATAAAATCGCCCATTGTATTGCCGAGTCTCAAGCAACTACGGTTGTAGGAGGCGGAGATACGGCTGATTTGGTTCAGCGCATCGGCTTGGATGAAGACATGACGTTTATTTCGACAGGCGGAGGGGCATCTCTCGAACTGTTGGAGGGGAAAGTCCTTCCTGGCGTTAAACCATTGATGAAATAAGGATTAACCATGATTTTGTGTGCCAATTTCAAAGCCAATAAAACGCGTCAAGAAACACGAGCCTATATGGCGGTTGTGGAGTCTTTTGTCTCTGCAAATGATATTGAGGATACGGTTATCGTTTTTCCCCCATTTACAGCCTTGGAACACATTTCGAGAAATGTGCTGATCGGGGTACAGAATGCGTATCCGGCTCAAAACGGCGCCTATACGGGAGAGATCGCTCTGGAGCAACTCGAAGAGTTTGAGATAAAAACGATTTTGATTGGTCACAGCGAACGTCGTCATATATTGGGCGAAACGCAAGAGCAGATTGCCGCAAAATTTCGTTTTTTTAGCGAAAATGAGTTTGCCATTATCTATTGTGTCGGCGAACCGCTTGAGGTTCGACAACAAGGAGATGAGGCATTGATGGAGTATGTCAATGCACAATTTGAGGGAATTGACCTGGAATATCCCGATTTGATCGTTGCGTATGAACCGGTTTGGGCCATTGGAACGGGACTTACCCCAAGTTTAGAAGAGATTACGGCAATGCACGCCGCATTGCGAGCCAAAACGCATGCACCGCTGTTGTATGGCGGAAGTGTCAAAGTCGACAATGCGCGTGAGATTATGGAGCTGACTAACGTGGATGGGGTACTGGTGGGTTCCGCATCCCTCAGCTCGAATGATTTTTGTGAAATGATTGCTGCCGCAGCAGAGTTAAATACAGATACAGGAGAATAACAGAGATGTTTATGAAGGGTAAAAAAGGGCTGATCGTCGGATTGGCGAATGATAAATCGATTGCATACGGTATTGCGCAAGCATTGCATGCACAAGGGGCGCAAATGGCGTTCACCTATCTGAATGAAGCACTGCAAAAGCGGGTTGAACCGATCGCAGCGAGTTTTGACAATTCTCCGGTGTATAAACTGGATGTATCCGATGAGGCTGATATGGACGCGATCGCCGCAAAAGTGGCTGCCGATTTCGGACAAATCGATTTCTTGGTTCACTCGGTTGCCTTTGCACCCAAAGAGGCATTGAGCGAAGGGTTTATGAAAACGTCGAAATCAGCCTTCCAAATTGCGATGGATGTATCGGTTTATTCATTCATCGATTTGACGAACCGTCTGGAAAGTGTTTTGGCTCCTGGGGCATCGATCATCACCCTGAGCTATCTTGGCGGACCAAAATATATCCCTAACTACAACGTGATGGGTGTTGCGAAAGCGGCATTGGAGTCCAGTGTCCGTTACATGGCAGTAGAATTGGGTGCGAAAGGGCAGCGGGTCAATGCGATCAGCGCAGGTCCGATTAAAACACTCGCAGCCAGTGGAATCGGCGATTTCAAACAAATCCTAAACTGGAATGAAGCGAATGCTCCATTGCGTAAAAACGTAACAATCGAAGAGGTTGGTAACTCGGCAATGTATCTGCTCAGTGATCTCTCCAGCGGCGTAAGCGGTGAAATTCACTATGTCGATGC
>DASUMY010000068.1:0-11316 GCA_036277435.1 Sulfuricurvum sp. | reverse complement strand
AGCCCCACTGCACGTGCATAGCCTAGCAGCAGCTCTTTGTAGCTCATTTGCTCGCTTCCGATATCGATGATGGCATTCGTTTGTTCTTCTAGCATGGCGGCTTGTGCCAGATATTCGATGACATCGGCCTGAGCGCTAGGTTGACAGAGGGTATTGACCCATTTTGGGGTGATCATAAAGGGGAGTTTTTCGACCAGATTTCGGATGATTTCAAAACTGGCTGATCCCGATCCGATAATGACCCCCGCACGGAACCACAGCGTTTGAATTTTTTCGCTTTGGGAACTCAATATCTCTCCTGTCTCTATACGGCTCAGCAGGTGCTCGCTTGCACTCTCTTTTTCTCCTAGACCCCCAAGATAGATGATCCTCTTGACCCCTTTTTTGATACATGCGTCTAGAAAATTGTGAGCACTTTTCGCATCGAGTTCGCGATAATTTTTTGATTCCATAGAATGGATCAGATAGTAAGCCGTATCGATCCCCTCAAGAGCCGCTTCAAGGCTTTCAATATCAAATGTGCTGCCTTGGACAATTTCAACGTCAGGGCGGAGTTTGACCCCTTGGGTTTGTTTGACAAAAAGACGAAGGGTAACCCCTTGTTCTTCCAAAAGCCGGTGTTTCAATCGTCGGCCTATGTAGCCGCTTGCTCCGGTGAGTAATATGTTCATGGTTCAGCCTCTCTTATGAAGTGATTGTAGCGAATAATAGGAATGGATAAAAAAAATCTATCAATATTTTCCATTTGGGTTTATAATGCATCTAATACAATAGAGGAGTCTATCATGTTAAAAGAATTGTTTTATACGGGAATGGGCGGTGCGCTGCTGCTTAAAGAAAAAGTGGAAGAGGAACTCAAAAAACTGGAAGAGAAAGGGAGGCTGAATGCCGATGAGTCCAAAAGCTTTTTGGAAAATCTCAAAACCCGCGGAGAAAATGAAGAAGCACGCCTCAAAGAAGAACTGAAAACCGCCATTAAAGAGGTGATTGAAGAATTGGGACTGGCCACGAAAAAGGATATTGAAGCGCTCAAGCCGTGATCATGCTGTATTCGCCGTATCGTTTATGGAGTGTCTTTCGTCTTTTGCTCTCTTTTTATTTATTAATCAAAAAAAAGAGCCGCTTTTTAGGGGTTGCGCCGTTATCTCCGACGATACTGGCGCGTACAATCACCCAGTTGGGGGCAAGTTTTATCAAGCTGGCCCAAGTTCTTGCTACGCGCAATGATTTTTTTGATCACGAGTATCTGAGTGCCCTTAAAACACTCCATGACGATCTTCCGCCGATGTCCGTGAGTTCGTATGAACGGGTCATGAGCAGAGCCTTCCCCACCAATCCGTTTGTAACGTTCAATCCTGTTCCGATCGCCTCGGCATCCATTGGACAGGTTCATGAAGCATGGCTGCAGGACGGAACGAAAGTAGCTGTCAAGCTGCGGCGTGAGGGCATAGAACAGCGTGTTCGTGCAGACATACGGATCGTTTCCCTTTTCAACCGTATTTTCAGACCCCTTTTTTCCCATACGACGCGTCACTCCATTGAATCGGTCATCACGGAATTTTCCACGATGATTATTCAAGAATGCAGCCTAAATCAAGAGAGAATGAATCTCAATAAATTTTCTCACATGTACGCGTCATCAGGGATTATTTTTCCGCGTGCGTATGTAAGCGTAAGCTGTGATGATGCGCTAGTGATGAGTTATGAGGAGGGGTGGCGTTTTGATGATCGTGATGCAATTACCCGAAGCGGTATCGATATCATCCCTCTTATGGATAAACTGGTACGATTTTATACCGATCAGATGTTGGTGCAGGGGTACTTTCATGCGGATCCCCATCCGGGAAATTTGCTAATCAATCGTGAAGGCAATTTGGTTCTTCTGGATTTTGGAATGGTGAAACGGGTTTCGAATCCGACGCGGATTGCTATCATAGAGCTTTTACGTGCGGCGAATGAGCAGGATTACGAAGCATACGTCAGTGCATCAAAGCGGTTGGGTACGGTGGCGTACGATGCCCCTACGGCAGAACTGGCCGAATTTACCGAACGGATGTTCGAGATTTTTGCCAACGACGCATTGGATAGCAGCAGTATGCAGGAACTGGCATTTCAGGTATTGGAACAAACGCGGAATCTCCCTTTTAAACTTCCGCAAGAAGCGATTTATATCTTACGGGTCAGTGCGATTATCGAAGGGTTAGGGACGACCTATATTGAAAATTTCAACGGCATCAAAGACATCCTTCCCATATTGCAGCGTAATATCCCAAGAGCATTGGGGATGAAAGATTCGCTCTTAGAGAATATCATCGATGAGATTAAACATTTGCCCGATGATCTGCATGCGGCACGCGAAACCCTTCGCCGTGCAAGCCGTGGTGAACTGGTTGTTGAGCTTTCTGCCTTGCAGCTTGAGAGTATTCAACAAAATGTGGAGAGATCTTTGCGCCCTGTTATCATGGCTCTGGCACTTGCGCTGTGCGCTATGGGAGCATGGATGGGGGGGATGAATGAAATTGCTTATGGATGTATCGGTGCGGCCATTATGAGGCTGTGGTATCGATAATGAACCCCTGACACCCTAATGGTTGGCTGTATGCCCTTTTTCTTCGGGAGGAGGAGTATGTTTTCCCTCTTTTATCCCTTTTGAAATTTTTTCCAGAGTCTGTTTAGCCTGAAGCGTTTGATTGACGGAGTGGTCTTTGAGCGGTAGAACGAAAGCCAGCAAAATAAAGATCAGACTAAAAACCAATCCCCCGAGACCGGCAAGAATCAGTTTGAGTTTTTTGTCATCCATTCATAGGCCCCGTTCTCTAAATTAGGAATATTATAGCCAATTTAGATCCGCTTTGGAATTAAGAGAGTTTGCCCGATGAGACCAGATGGTCGACGAGAGCCATGTTTTTCATCACTCTGTTGTAATAGGGATGGTTATTCATCCCTCCATTGTAGCCGCTGACCGCATGAAAGGAATTGCGGCGCTGTTCATGCAAGAGTACGACGTAATGTGCGGCAACTTTGGCGGAGAGGCGAATATCTCCCAGCAATCGCGCGGCTATTTGAATGTCGCTTAGTTTGTTGAGCCAGCTTAATTTTTTAACATATTGGGAAACGTGCCGAGCTGTGTTGACACGAATTTGCATTGCCCCTAAAGATGCGGTGGTGATTGATTTTTTCTTACGATAATCACCGATGATATTATCGCCGGCATCACTCTCTGTGATACAAATAGCACTGAGGGTATTCTCATACGTCTTTCCGTTTCGATCCGGTATACTTTTGGCTACATCGCGTACGGTTTGCAAAACATGCAGCTGTTTTGGAGTCATTTTGTTGCTGGTTTCATTAGCGAATGAGACCGTTGCAAAAAGTATTATAAATGAAATAAATTTCATGATTAACACCTCCTTATTTGGTAGTGAAATTTTAAACCATTGGGTGAGCTCTCACCATGGTATGCGATTGCTAAATGATTTAGTTAAGAAAAAGTAATGAAAATAACCGTTTTGCCCCTATCCATAGGGAAATGTAATATTAAGTTTCGATTAATAAATGGGTTTTTATTGTTTTTACATGTTACTAATGCGGGGGATGGTTTAAGTTTAGGCGTAAAAATAATCTATATTTAAGGTTTAAAAGGGGTAAAAAAGATGTCAATGTGTAAAAAAGAAACACGAATGTTTGTTTATGGGGCACTTTTTTTTTCAACAATATCCTTGCATGGTGAAATTATGCTAGGGCAGCTGGTTGGGATTGAAAATAATTCAAAGATAAGATTGCGTGATAATAATATACCCGTAGTGTGCGAACCTTTTGGGATTAAAACATTCGAGTGGCTTGTGCGTGATGCAGATAATCCAGCTGAGTGCCAGCAGAGTATAGAGACGTTTTATCGTTCCCATCCCCATACGAGAGTGTATGCTCACGAACATTTGCGAACCTATCAAACCTATCATTATGAAAAAATACGCAACGGGTGTATCTTGTATGCGAATGGCCCTGAGAGCTATAGCGAGATGCTGCTCAATGAAGGTCTTGCCATCGTGGATGAACGTGTGGATAATAAAGAGTGGAATGCAAAATTGAAACGGGCACAGATACGGGGAAAAAACAGAAAAGAAGCGCTTTATGAGAGTGATATACTGGCAAAATGCAGTGAGAAGAAGCGTTAGCGCTCTTGATACTCTTTGCTCGTTAGATAGATCCAGAACTCTTTATGGCTTTTGCCCTGATTGAGAAAATAAAACTGCAATATGGCAACACGGTATAACGTAATCGTCATTTTTGCAAAAGGGATAATCAGAGTCAGAAACATCCACCACGGCTGTTCCTTGTCTCCTTTTGAGCGGACCATATCTTCAACACCGATATTATTACTGAGATAGACTCCGAGTGCCATTGAAAAAATGAAATTCAGAATCACGCCAAAAATGGCGTAGGAGTAAAATTCGCTTGAAGAGAAATCGATCATGGTCGGGATTACTCTTTATAGTTATTAATGGCGTCTTGCAAAATTTTCGCAGCAGATGCTTTGTCTTCAAACCCTTTTACTTTTACCCATTTGCCTGGCTCAAGCATTTTGTACGTTTCGAAGAAGTTTTTGATTTTCGCCAAGGTGTGTTGTGGGATATCTCCAAGATCTTGGATCTCTTCAAAGGTAGGGTCGATTTTTGAAGTAGGAACCGCGAGCAGTTTTTCATCGATGCCGCTTTCGTCTTCCATGATTAAAACACCGACCAAACGGCAGTTGGTAACACACCCCTCTACCATAGGATACTCAGTGAGGATCAAAATATCGGCCGGATCGCCGTCTTGGGAAAGTGTTTTGTTCACAAAGCCATAGTTTGCCGGATAATACATTGCTGAGTGCATAACACGGTCAAGTACTAATGCACCGCTCTCTTTTTCCACTTCATACTTAATGTTTGATCCGCAGGCAATTTCAATAATTGCTTTGACTTTATCCGGATTTTCGCCATACCCGATTTTACTAAGATCCATGAATGTACCTTTTCTGTTTCAGAATTTAAATTAGTGGCGCGGATTGTAACAAAATATTCTTATAGGTTCATTGAAAGAGTTGCAGTAAAACTTTTTTAATGAAGATTACACTAGAATCACGTCAACGTATATAACGTGTGTAAATTATACAAGGGAGAGTAAGACATGGAATTACTGAATAAAGTAATGAAATATTTAACGGTATTTCAACCCAAAAATCTCTCAGAGTTGCAAGTGTGTGCAGGAGATCATTCGACTGCGCAGTGTGATTCAGCCCTTGAAGAGCGCTCTGTGGGTGCTAAAGTGGCTGCGATTGCCGCTGCGCTTCATCATCATTCGCTGGAAAACGATGATGTGAGAGCAAAAGTAGCCGCAATCGCGGCTGCACTGCACCACCATGAAATGGAAACAGCAGCACAAAACAACGGCTCACTTGGATTGGCGGCACTCGTAGCGGCCATTCATCACCACAATACTAAAACGAAGTAGGGATACCGTAAATGGCAAAAAAATACATCGACGTGATGGACACTACGTTCCGTGACGGATTTCAGTCCGTTTTCGGCGGACGGGTGTTAATGAATGATTTTTTCCCTGCAGTAGAAGCAGCGAAAGAAGCAGGAATCACTCATTTTGAATTTGGAGGCGGTGCACGCTTTCAAAGCCTTTTTTTCTATCTAAATGAAAATGCATTCGATATGATGGACCGATTTCGTGCTATCGTAGGACCGGATGCAAATCTTCAAACGCTTGCTCGCGGGGTTAATACGGTTATGCTTGACACGGGAAGCCGTGAGATGGTTGATTTGCATGCCAAAATGTTTAAAAAGCATGGAACAACGACGATCCGTAATTTCGATGCTCTTAATGATATTGAAAACCTCAAATATTCAGGTGAGCGTATTGTTCATCACGGATTGAAGCATGAAGCGGTTGTGACGCTCATGGATCTTCCTCCGGGGTGTGTAGGTGCCCACGATGTAGCGTTTTATGAAAAAACACTTCGTCAATTGTTGGATTCGGGTATCCCGTATCATTCGATCTGTTTCAAAGATGCCAGCGGTACATCCAGTCCTCAGAAAGTGTATGAAACGATTCAAATGGCACGTAAATTGGTTCCTGAGGGGACTCACTTGCGTCTTCATACACATGAAACGGCGGGTGTGAGCGTTGCGTGTTATCTTGCAGCTCTTGATGCCGGTATCGATGGTATCGATATGGCGGCATCTCCGGTGAGCGGCGGTACATCGCAGCCGGATATTTTGACCATGCTGCACGCAGTCAAGGGAAAAAATTTCGATCTTGGCGGATTAGAGCTTGAAAAAATTCTTCAATACGAAGATGTCCTTACCGATTGTTTGAAAGATTATTTCATGCCGCCGGAAGCGACACAGGTCTCTCCTCTTATCCCATTCTCGCCAATGCCGGGTGGTGCATTGACGGCGAATACGCAAATGATGCGTGACAACAATATGTTGGATCGTTATCCGGAAGTTATCCGTGCGATGCGTGAAGTGGTTGAAAAAGGGGGATACGGCACATCGGTTACTCCGGTATCTCAATTTTACTTCCAACAGGCGCTTAACAATGCATTGATGGGACCATGGAAAAAAATTGCTCCGGGTTACGGCAAAATGGTGCTAGGCTATTTTGGTAAAACACCTACAGCTCCGGATGCAGAAATCGTACGTATCGCGGCAGAACAGTTGAAACTGGAGCCGACAACAGAGCATGCGATTGATATTGCGGATCGGGATGAAACGAAATCGATCGCATATTGGACAAAACGTCTAGAGGAAGAGGGGATTGAAGTCAGTGATGAGAATATTTTCATCGCCGCTTCATGTGATGTCAAAGGGATTGCTTTCCTCAAAGGGGAAGCAACCGTTAATGTACGTAAAAATGGCCCGAAAGTGCCAGAATCAATTCAATCAAAACTACAACAGGAGATTTTCACTATGGCAAACGGAACATACACAGTCATCGTAGACGGACAACAATACAATGTACAAATCGTAAACGGGAACGCAAACGTTCAATCAGTAACAGCAGTAGCACCGGTTGCTGCTCCAGTAGCAGCAGCACCGGTTGCCGCTCCGGCGGCTAACGGAAATGAAATCCGTGCTGAACTTCCGGGTTCTGTATTTAAAGTTCTTGCATCGGTTGGCGATTCCGTCAATGCCGGTGACAAAATCATGATTTTGGAAGCGATGAAAATGGAAATCGATGTTCTTGCACCGCGTACCGGTAAAGTGACTGCCATTATGGTTCAGCCAAATGACAAAATCGATGCGGGTCAAGTAATCGCGATCGTCGAATAACTCTTTTTATCTCTGCTTTTTCTTTCTCCCTGAAAAGGGGGAAAAACTCTTTGTTTCTTTCTCTTTATTGTGCCAACAAATTTTGACTTTTTTCTTCCATTTTACTGATGATCAGGGGAATGATGTCATGACTTTTTGTTTTGTTGACAAAACCGTTAGCCCCCAACCCGATGGCCTCGCGTTTATTGTTATCTCCCGTCATAGAGCTATTGACGATGATAGGGATCCCTTTGGTAGTGGGATTGGATTTCAGGCGCTGGATAACAGTAAAACCCGACATCTCCGGCATTTCGATATCGGTAATAACCGCAGGGATAGAGGAGGGGTTCGGGTGGGCCGCTATGTAATCAATCAGCTCTTTGCCGTTGTTGAAAATTTGATAGGAGAGGTGGGCATTCGTAAAGATTTGTCTCAGATGGCGTTGTGCTGTTTTTGAATCTTCCGCAATAAGAACCGTACCATTTTTGAGTTTTTCCGGAATCATGAGATTTTGAATGTTTTGAGGGGATTCTTTGATATTGACCATTGCTTGAGGGATAACATCAGAGAGGAGTTTTTCATAGTCGAGAACCAAACAAAGGCTCCCGTCATCAAGACGGGTATCATTGATGACGACCCCGTCTTCACCTAGGCGATAGCTGTCAGGTGCATGCATTTCATTCCAATTTTTCTTGACGACGCGATAGGCAAACATGATGCGAATACCGATGATAATGCCGTTAAAATCGCAAATCAGCAAATTGGATGCTTTTTTCTTTTCCTCACTGAGGTCTGCTCCCAGCCATTTTGGAAGATTCAGAATAGGGATTTGTAATCCTCGTAAAACGATGGTTCCTTCTAAAAGAGGATGAGAGGAGGGAATTTGCGTCAAATGATGATGCTTGGCTTCGACCACTTCTCTCGTCTTGAAAACATTAATGGCATAAAAAGGAGACGATTCTGCGGCATCTATTTTAAAAATGAGTAGCTGTACCTCATTGTTTTTGGCCAAGTTGGTGGCTGCATCTACATGTTCTAAAAGAGACATTCTAACCCTCTGCTGTTTGATTGTATTAATGATATCCAAAGTGAAGCTTTTTTTTACTAAAAACTAAAGCCTCAGCACAGTAAAATACCTTAAATTCGTTATGATGAAAGTGTGGGTGTTGAAATATGAGCCAAACTACCGCCTGTCCGTTAGATTGTTATGATGCATGTCGCATAAAAATGGATGAAAACGGAAAACTAAAAGGGGATGAAAATCATCCGGTAACCCAAGGCTATTTATGCCCCCATTTAAATCATTATGATTCCCATGAGCGAATCGTTGAGCCAAGATTGCATGGCAAAACTATTTCGATGGAAGAAGCGGTGGAATCGTTATTGGATGCAGTGCAAAAGAGCGATCCGAAAAAGACTCTGCTGTATCGCGGAAGCGGCAATCTTGGGCTGATGCAACGCAGTATGGACCACTTTTTTGCTGCGATGGGTGCCGTCGGGACACGGGGCTCTTTATGCGATGGGGCAGGAGAAGCGGGGATATTGCAGGGAAGAGGGGTTAATTATCCGCTTTCGCCTGAAATGATTGATCAAGCCGAAACGGTCATCGTTTGGGGACGCAATCCTCATGTGACCCATTCCCACCTTCTTCCGATGCTCAAGAATAAATCTATTATCGTTATCGACCCGGTACAGACACAATTGGCCAAGAACGCCGATGTGCATATTCAAATCAAGCCGCATTGCGATTTGCATCTGGCGCTGCTGCTCTCCCGTTTTGCGGTTATTGAAGGATCGCAGGATGTCGAATTTTTGGAAAAATACGGGAGTGAATACCACGATTTTTATGAACTGACACAAACGGTACGGATCAAAGCAACCCTCGAAGCGATTGATGTGACGCTTGGCCAGATCGGAGCGGTTTTGGAGTTGATCCGCGGGAAAAAAACCGTCATTTTAGTCGGGGTAGGGGTTCAAAAATACCGCAACGGTGCCGATGTGCTGCGTGCGATTGATGCGTTTGGGGCTATTTTGGGATTGTTCGGGAAACCGGGGTGCGGTGTCAGTTTTCTAGGAAGTTCCCTGCACAGTTTAGAGATTCCGTTCCGATCGCTGCAGACAACGGTTCCTGTCCCCAATATCAATTTTTCGCGCTATGAGACGGTATTCGTCCAAGGGGGCAATCCTCTCTCGCAAATGCCCAATACGGCAGCCGTCAGTGCAGGCTTTTCGAGCGCAGGATTTAAAATTTATTTCGGATTGTATGAAAATGAGACGTCTCGTGCCTGTGATCTGATTATTCCGGCAAAAACTTTTTTAGAGAAAGAAGATGTTCGCAGCTCATACGGGGATTTCAGCTTGCAAAAAATGTCAAAGCTGCGCGACAGCAAGATCGGCATCGGCGAATACGAACTGGCCTCTTTGCTGTGTCACCATTTTAATCTCTCCATTCCCGAAGAAGGGGAGTGTTTGAGTGCGTTGTATGATCAGATGGTAAGGAAAGATGGAGTAGACTATAAAAAAGATATGCCTGATATACCGTATGAGAATGGATTTGAAACCCAAAGCGGCGAATTTGAATTTATGGATGAAGTCGATTTAGGATTCAATAGCGAAGAGGGCTTTTTTCTTTTGACCCCGAAATCGGCGAAATCACTCAATTCACAGTTCCACCGTTCGGCCGGCATTCATGTGCACCCGGCATCCGGTTTCGCTATAGGAGAGCCGGTTACGGTTACGAGCAAAACCGGTTCGATTCAAATGGTTGTGTGCCATGATGAGAGGCTGCGCAGTGATTGTGCCATTATCTATGCGGGTACGCCGGAAGCAAACGTCCTTACATCGGAGAGTTTGAGCTATGATGGCGAGAGTGCCGCGTATCAAGAAAATAAAATAAAGGTAGAAAAATGCTAACTCATAATTTTGATCAATTCGTCCTTCCAACTTATGGACGTCAGCCGATTAGTTTTGAAAAGGGAAAAAATGCCCGTTTATGGGATAGTAATGGAAAAGAGTACGTTGATTTTGCAGCCGGCATCGCGGTGTGCAGCGTCGGGCATTCCAATGATCGTCTGACGAAAGCCATTTGTGATCAGGTATCAAAAGTGATTCATGTCTCTAATTTGTATTATATTGAACCGCAAGCCGAATGTGCCCGTCGGATTGTTGAGCTAAGCGGTTATACGATGAAATGTTTTTTCGGAAACAGCGGTGCGGAAGCGAATGAAGGAGCGATTAAAATTGCTCGTAAATTTGGGGAAGTGGATGGCGAACCGAAACGGTATAAAATCATTACGCTGGAACACTCTTTTCATGGAAGAACGATTACGGCGCTTAAAGCAACGGGACAAGAGTCAATGCACAATTACTTCGGCCCTTTTCCCGATGGCTTTGTGTATGCTAAAAATATCGATGAGATTGAATCTCTGCTTGATGAACACACGGTTGCCGTGATGATTGAACTGGTTCAAGGAGAGGGAGGAGTTCAGCCCTTGGAGCGTGCCAAAGTGCAAGCATTGGCGCAACTGCTCAAATCCCGCAATATTTTGTTGATGGTCGATGAAGTTCAGACCGGTATTTATCGCACAGGTGAATTTTTGGCATCGAATCTGTACGGAATCGAACCCGATGTTATTACCCTGGCCAAGGGGCTTGGCGGCGGGGTGCCCATCGGGGTTGTTATGACCAACCGATTGGATATATTTTCTCCGGGTGACCATGGATCGACATTCGGGGGGAATTATCTCTCAACGGCGGCTGCCAATGAAGTGTTGGATATTCTCGAAGAGCTCAAAGACAACGGGGCATTGGACGAAGCGCTGATCTATTTCGAGGAAGCGTTGGAACGGTTTGCGAGCAAACATCGGGCTATTTTCTTGGAGCATGTCGGATTTGGACTGATGCGCGGTCTTCGTGTAGTCAATGCAGAGACGTTAGGCAAGATTATCAATGCCGCGCGAGAAGAGGGGGTTATTGTTCTCAAAGCGGGGCGCAATACCCTTCGTTTCCTTCC
>DASUMY010000067.1:0-3462 GCA_036277435.1 Sulfuricurvum sp. | reverse complement strand
CCGATTTGCTCCAGTACGGAGTCATTAATGGGATTAACGCTTTGCAGGGTTACCATCATTATCCCCCGTAGCTGCTCGAAGAGGTGGTGCTCTTAGAGGCAGAATTTCCAAAAAAGCTTTTCTTCTGTGTATTGGAAGCCGATGAAGCACTTCCGCCGCTTTGTGAACGGTGATAAGCGGATCGGTTCGAAGCATCCTGGTTTTTACGAAATGTTGAATTGTTCATCAGGGCATTTCCGATCATATTTCCTAAAAGTGCTCCGCCGGCTGCTGCGAGAATTGTGCCGGCCAATCCCATCCCCTCGCCTTGGGGCTCTGAGTTGAGTTCTGATTTTCCCTCTTGCATTTTTTTGTACTCTTGATCCGCCATCTCTTTGAGTTCGGCTTCGGTCATAATGCGTTCATGTACGGTGCCGTTTTCATCGGTCTCTTTGATGATGGCACGGCTAGGTCCCGTTGTCGGCATCTCTTCGATAACAACGTATTTTCCGTTAGGCTGCTGCTCAACAACTAAAAATTTGTTCGGGGCTTCGGCTTGCTGCTCTTCTTGAGAGCTTTGACAGCCGCTTAAAGCGCTTAGAACGGCTAAGCCAGCGGTTCCCATAATGACGTTTCGTGCACTGATACTGTGTTTCATCGTAATTTTCCTATCGTAATTGTTTGGATTGTGTGGATGTGAGTTTAAAAATTTTGGATGGCGGACATTCATGAAGTCCAAAAGCATCTTCAACGATGATATCGCTGTGTTTCATACAAAATTCCCGATCGTAGTGTTTTCCGCTCTCATTGGCCGAGGTTGAGTAAAGCCATCCGTACCGTTGGATGAGGGCAGCATGCGGGGTGCCGTTAACATAACGGAATGCCTGATTTTTGATAACAAAAGTCGTGCGGCTTGCATGACGAACGCGTTTGCGGTGGATTAACGGAATGCGCAAGTGCTCCTGTACCGTTTTCAATGAGGCAAAAACTTTGAGAAAGGGCTTTCCCTCTTCTCTGCTCTTGAGGCGTGCCAGCAAAGCGGCATCTTGAGAGAGAAATCCGACCGTAGTATCGGTTTGGGCGAGAATAACGCTCATGTGATTATTGAACGAGATAATCTTGCAGTGCTTGAGGTTTCATCCAGCTGTCATCATTCATTTGCCCCATTGCTTCAATAGCGGCACGTGCGGCACTGAGGGTTGTGAAATACGGGATACCCATGCGTAAAACGATTTGACGAATCTGCTCCGCATCTTTTTTAGCGGTTTGATTATCGGAGGTATTGATAGCAAGGGAGATATCCCCATTTTTCATAATGTCTTCGATATTCGGGCGCCCTTCAGAAATTTTGAGAACCGCTTCACATGCAATACCGGCTTCTGCGATAATCTTTTGGGTACCGCCGGTTGCGACGAGGGTAAACCCTTGATTCGTCAGACCCCGTGCGATTTCAACGGCATGTTTTTTATCGGCATCGATAAACGAGAGGAAACAGGTACCGGATGTAGGGATTTTATTTCCTGCCGCGAGCTGGCTTTTGGCAAAACTGATTCCAAAGTTCTGGCTGATACCCATAACTTCGCCGGTAGATTTCATCTCAGGAGAGAGAACCAAATCCGCACCGTAAAGTTTATTGAACGGGAATACGGCTTCTTTGATGGCAATATGCCCTTTCAAACGCGGTTTTAACAGACCGTCTTCTTCCATAACGACATCATAATGATCGTAATATTTGAGAGCATTACGGAGGGTGTCACCCAGCATGACGCGCGTAGCGATTTTTGCCAACGGCATTCCGGTTGCTTTGGAGACAAACGGAACGGTACGGGAAGCTCTCGGATTGACCTCGATGAGATAGACTTCATTTTGGTAGATAGCGTATTGGATGTTTAACAATCCGATGACACCAAGGCCTAAGGCAATCGTTTTCGTTTGCTGTTCAACCTGTCGTTTGAGATCATCACTCAAACTGACCGGAGGGAGCGAACACGCACTGTCTCCGGAGTGGATTCCCGCTTCTTCGATGTGCTGCATAACGGAACCGATATACACTTCGTTCCCGTCACAAATCGCATCGACATCCAGTTCTACGGCTTGATCGAGAAATTTGTCAACCAGAACCGGAGAATCATTGCTCACCGATACGGCAACATCCATATAGTGGCGAAGATCGTCTTCATTGTAGACGATACGCATTGCACGTCCGCCTAATACATACGATGGTCGTACGAGCACCGGATAGCCCAGTTCGCGCGCTACAAGGAAGGCTTCTTCTTTGGTCATTGCAATGCCGTTTTCGGGCTGTTTGAGCCCTTTTTCAACGACAAAGGCAGAGAATTTTTCTCGATTTTCGGCTAAGTCGATGACGGATGCCGAGGTACCGGCGATGACAGCACCGATCTCTTCAAGGGCGTTGGCCAATTTCAGAGGTGTCTGACCGCCGAAATGGACGATGATGCCATTAGGCTGTTCGGTCTCTACAACGGCACGGACATGCTCGAAATCGATCGGTTCAAAATAGAGAACATCCGACGTGTCGTAGTCTGTCGATACCGTTTCAGGGTTACAGTTGTACATGATCGTTTCGATTCCCATCTCTTTGAGGGCAAACGCGGCATGAACACAGCAGTAGTCAAATTCGATACCCTGACCGATACGGTTTGGTCCACCGCCCAGAATCAGAACTTTTTTCTTGTCACTTTTGCGAGGTTCTTGAAGACCGAGTCGTGTAATGTTGGTCGTTGAATACAAATACGGAGTAAGTGCCCCGAACTCTGCCGCACAGGTGTCTACTTCATTGTATTCAAAGGCGATTGAGAGGGCCTTGCGGGCATTGTATACATCGTTTTCTTTTGCATTGCCTCCATTGAGGGTAATCAGACGTGCGATGTTCTTATCGGAAAACCCTTCGGTTTTAAGACGGCGAAGTTTATTTTCATCCTTAAGGACAGCCGCCGTAATGGTGGATTCTTGCGCTACAATCTCTTCAATCTGGGTTAGGAACCACGGATCGATTTTTGAGAGTTCAAAGATATCGCTGCGGCTTAGCCCCATGCGGAATCCTTGGGCAACATAGAGGATACGCTCTGCATTCGGACGACGGATTTCGTGTTTGACCAATTCCAAATCGCCATCAATCGGATCAAATCCGCATAGTCCTGTTTCGAGAGAGCAGAGGGCTTTTTGAACTGATTCTTTGAACGTGCGTCCGATGGCCATTGCTTCACCGACCGATTTCATACTGGTGGTGAGGGTTGATTCCGCTTCGGGGAATTTTTCGAACGTAAAGCGCGGCACTTTGGTAACGATATAATCGATCACCGGTTCAAATGCAGCAGGAGTTCCCGTAATGTCGTTGGTGATTTCATCGAGGGTAAATCCGACGGCCAACAAGGTTGCTACTTTGGCAATCGGGTATGGTTGCTTTCGATGCGAGGGCAGAAGAACGGGACACGCGCGGATTCATCTCAATAACGATCATGC
>DASUMY010000066.1:0-7469 GCA_036277435.1 Sulfuricurvum sp. | reverse complement strand
TCAAGTTTACAGCAGCGTTATCGAGCGTGAGCGTACGGGCGGATATTTAGGACAAACGATTCAAGTCGTACCCCATATCGTCGGCGAAATCGTTGACCGGATCAAAAAAGCGGGCGAAGGGCATGAAATTCTCGTCGTCGAACTGGGCGGTACAGTCGGAGACATCGAAGGTCTGCCTTTCATGGAAGCGATTCGTACCATGAAACACGATGACGAAGTTGAGGGGACATTTTTCATCCACGTGACCCTCATTCCGTTTATCAAAGCGGCCGGCGAGCACAAAAGCAAACCGACGCAGCACTCCGTTCAAGAGCTTCGCCGTATCGGCATTACGCCGCAAATGATCATCGCACGAAGCGAAGAGAAACTCCCGAAAACGTTCAAGAAAAAATTGGCGCTTGCGTGTGATGTCAGCAACGACAGTATTATCGAAGCCATGGACGAACAAACGATTTATGCCGTTCCGTTGAGCTTTTTACAGCAAAACATCCTTGCGCCGATCGCCAAAGAGCTGGAGTTGGGCGAGCTTAAACCGGATATGGAACAATGGGACTCTCTGGTCAAAAAAATTGTCTCTCCGAAATACCGTGTTACCATCGGATTTGTCGGAAAATATCTAGAGCTTAAAGAGTCGTATAAATCGCTTATTGAAGCGTTTATCCACTCCGGAGCACACCTCGATACACGCGTCCATATCAACTGGATCGACAGTGAAAAAATCGAAGCCCAGGGGGCCGAAGTATTCTTGCGCGATTGTGATTCGGTTCTCGTTGCCGGAGGATTCGGCAACCGCGGTGTTGAAGGAAAAATTCAAGCGATCAAATATGCCCGCGAAAACCGTATCCCGTATTTGGGAATTTGTTTGGGTATGCAGCTCTCTCTTGTCGAATACGCCCGTAATGTGTTAGGCTACGAGGATGCCAACTCGATCGAGTTTAATCCAAAAACAACCCACCCGATGATCTATTTGATCGATAATTTCATCGACCAATCAGGTCAAAAGCAGCTTAGAACGCACCATTCGCCGATGGGGGGAACGTTACGTTTGGGCGAATACCCATGTGAAACGAAAGAGGGATCGCATCTGCGTGCTGCCTACAACGGTGAAGCATTGATCTATGAGCGTCATCGCCACCGCTACGAAGCGAATCCGACCTATCGCGATGCACTTGAAAAAGCGGGGATGGTCGTTACCGGCGAATCCAACGGTCTGATCGAAGCCGTTGAAATTCCAAGCCATCCATGGTTTTTAGGGGTACAGTTTCACCCTGAATTTACCTCTCGTCTGCAAACGCCTAACCCGTCAATTTTGGCATTTGTGAAGGCTACTTTTGAGCAAACCAATCCTTCCTGAAGCACCGCTTCTCAATCACGAGAGCTTAACATCGTTTCTCTCTGAACGCTTTGGCGCTCAAAGTGAAAAACTCTCTGACATTCCTCATCCCAGCCATCTCAAAGATGCCCAAAAAGCGGCTCAGAGAATTGCCCATGCTATCCGTAATCATCAAAAAATTGCCCTTGTGGGAGATTACGATGTAGACGGCGTTACCTCTACGGCGATTGTCAAACGCTTTTTTGACCTTATCCCCTATCCTATCACCGCGACGATCCCCAACCGTTTTACCGATGGATACGGAGTCTCTAAGAGCATATTAGAGCGGATTGATGCCGATGTCGTTTTTACCGTCGATAACGGAATCAATGCGATAGAAGCCGCCGAAGTGTGCAAAGCCAGAGGTATTGATCTGATCATCACCGATCATCACACCCCCGGAGACATACTCCCCGATGTCTATGCCATCGTCAATCCAAAGCTAAGCGACTGTCCCTATCCGTTTAAAGAGATTTGCGGTGCGCAGGTCGGATGGCTATTGATGGGGATGATCAAGCAAGAGCTTGATTTGGCCATCGATATGCGTCAGTTTTTTCCGTTTTTAGCACTCGCGATTATCGCCGATGTGATGCCGCTGGTCGGAATCAACCGTGCCATTGTCAAAACAGGGCTGGAGATGATGAAAACATCCCATTTACCCCCCTTTGTCATCATTCGGGATCTTCTCAACCGCACAGCGATCTCGTCGGAAGACATCGCCTTTCAAATCGCACCGCGGCTCAATTCCGCCGGACGGCTGGAGGATGCCTCTATCGCCTTGGAGTTTTTGACCGCAGACACCACGACCAAAGCCTATCATCAATTCGACCTTCTCACGCAGCTCAATACCCTGCGCAAAGAGACTGAAGCGCAAACAACCGCTGCGGCGATGCTGCACGTCAATACGGAAGATGCGATCATCGTCGTAGCCGGCGAAAACTGGAATGAAGGGGTAGTGGGGATCGTCGCTTCACGATTGGTCAACCATTTTCAAAAACCGGCAGTCGTTCTCAGTATACACAACGGCATTGCCAAAGGTTCAGGACGCAGCATCGGTAATGTTGACCTGTTTAGTCTGATTAAAACGCAAGAGCACCTCTTGGCAAAATTCGGCGGCCACAAAATGGCGGCGGGACTTTCGATGAATTTTCACAACGTAGAGGCATTTCGTTTCGGAATCAATGAAGCGGCAAAAGCGATTCATCCCGATGATTTTGCCCCTCAAAACGATATCGTAGGAGAGCTCGACCATCACTGTATCAACTTTGAGCTCCTTACCCTGCTAGAACGATTTGAACCGTATGGCGAAGGGAATCCGCGACCCCGATTCTTGCTGCGCGATGCCGAAGTCGTGCAGATCAAACTCTTCGGCAGCGATAAATCCCACAGCCGTCTGGAACTCAGACCCGTACGTACGCTTCCTAAAACACTCGAATTGATCGCATTTCGACGTATTTTGGAGTGCCCTGAAGATCGAAAACTAAGCTGCAGCTATACCGTTAACAAAAATGAATTCAACGGAAAAATTTCAATGCAATTAATGGTAGAACGGCTCTTTTAAAGTATAATGAACACACTCAAAAGAAGCGGGAAAGTATTTATAAAAATGATGCTCAATGAAGTGATACAGCTGTGAATACGTTTTACTTAGAATTTCGAGATCCTCTTTTTGGAATCATTCTATTTTTTCTATTGTTGTTTGTCATCTCTTTTATGAGTTATTGGTGGGGGCGCTACAAAGCGTCACGTTCCCACCGCGATCTCGAATCTTTTTTAGGCAATTTTGATGAACGGATGAATCCCTCGTCCATGGCATTGCAGATTCAAAACAATTCGCTGAACAATGAATCATGGCTGATGCTGGCGCAGAGTTTCGAACATCAAGGAAGCTTTGAACAAAGCGTTGAAATTTATCACGCCATGCTCGCTAAAAACAGCGACCCTCTGTTTCAAAAAGAGGTGCTGCTGCTGCTGGGGAAAACCTATTTTAAAGCCGGCTTTCTCGAAAGATCCCGTGTAAGCTTCGTGCAGGTGCTCCAAACGCATCCGCGAACCCCCATGGCGCTGCATTATCTCATTTTGGTGTATGAGCAGCTCCAGCAATTTGATCAAGCGTTGGAAATTATGGAGTCCCTGTTGGAGCTTCAGCCCCAATCCCACCCCATACAAACCTATCTGGAATGCCGCTTGATCCTTGCGAATCCAGCCTTAAGCGTCGACGAACGATGCAAGCAGCTGGCAAATATCTATACGGAGACCCATAGCTTGGGGTATTTGATTTTTGATTACCTTTTTACCCACCGAAGTGCTTTGGCATGGCGGATATTCGATCATTCACTCTCCCACCGGCTCAGTGATATCTTATGGCGGCTGAACGAAGCACAACTCGATTTAGATATAATTTCACACAATGCGTACTTACGTGAATTGTTCAGCGCAAAAGGGCTGGTGCAACTCACCCAAAGCAGCTCGGTGTTTGAATTGGATCTCCTGATCGAACTGCGAAAATGCGGCGTGAGCAAAGCAACACTGCAATTCGAGTATGCGTGTAACGAGTGTAAACAGATCTCCTTTTTCCCGTTTCACCGCTGCCCGCATTGTCATACGATTGACACCGTAAACCCGATTTCAACCCTTTCAAAGGAACGTTTTGAAGAAAATAACTCTCTTCAGTGATGGCTCAGCGCTCGGTAACCCGGGGCCGGGCGGATATGGCGCTATTTTACGGTACGGTGATACGGAAAAAATCATCTCCGGCGGTGAAATACATACGACCAACAATCGGATGGAACTGCTAGGCGTTATTGAAGGGTTACGAGCCCTCAAAGAGCCCTGTGAAGTGACGATCATCTCGGATTCGAGTTATGTCATCAAAGGGATCAACGAGTGGCTGGAGGGATGGATAAAACGCAATTTTGCCAAGGTTAAAAATCCCGACTTATGGCAAGCCTATCTGGAGGTTTCTGTAAGCCACCGGATTTACGGTGAATGGGTGCGGGGACATAACGGTCACCCCGAAAACGAACGGTGCGACCAAATAGCCCGCGATGAAGCGGAAAAATTTAAACAAGGATTATAAACGGTATGGATGATTTACAACCCCTGCAACAACAACTAGGGTACCAATTCAAAAACAAAGAGCTCCTTATTGAAGCGCTGACGCATAAAAGCTATAAACAGCCCTACAATAATGAGCGACTTGAGTTTTTGGGAGATGCGGTACTGGATCTGATCGTCGGAGAATACCTCTACAAAAAATTCCCTCAATTCGAAGAAGGAAATCTCTCCAAAATGCGCGCTTCTTTGGTAAACGAAGGGGGATTTACGAGTCTTGCCCTCCATTTGCATCTGGGAGACTACATTTATTTGTCCAATGCCGAAGAGAATAACAGCGGACGGACCAAAAGTTCACTCCTCTCGAATGCATTTGAAGCACTTATGGGGGCCATCTATCTGGAAACGGGGCTCGAAACCGTTCGCACGATTACCATTGATCTTTTGGAAAAAGTTCATCCGGATATTTCCCTTGATTCCCTCTTTAAAGATTATAAAACATCGCTGCAAGAACTGACTCAGGCCCATTACGGGATCACTCCCGATTATCAGCTCATCGCCGCTCACGGCCCCGATCATAAAAAAGAGTTCGAAATCGCTGCATTCATCGACGGGAAACGGTATGCCAGTGCCGTCGGAAAAAGCAAAAAACAAGCGCAGCAGGAAGCGGCAAAAATCGCGCTAGAGATTCTTTCAAAGGAGCTCAAATGAACCGTTTCGGCGAACGTTTTACGATGACCACCTACGGTGAATCTCACGGAGCGGCTATCGGCTGTGTCCTCGATGGTGTTCCTGCGGGACTAACCATCGACGAAGCCTATATCCAAAACGAACTCGACCGACGACGTCCGGGGCAAAATGAGTTTGCGACGCAGCGCAAAGAGGCCGATAAAGTCGAAATCCTCAGCGGCGTCTTTGATGGGGTCAGCACCGGTACGCCCATCATGATGGTCATTTACAATACCGATCAAAAAAGCGGCGATTATTCCAATGTCAAAGACATTTTTCGTCCCGGCCATGCCGACTTTACCTACTTTCATAAATACGGTCTGCGTGATTATCGCGGAGGGGGGCGATCCAGTGCCCGTGAAACAGCCGCTCGGGTAGCCGGAGGGGCGGTTGCCAAACTCATGCTCTCTCAGATCGGCATCACCTTTTACAGCGGTATCAGTGCCATTCATGGGATAGAATCCAAAGATCTTGATTTCTCGTATCCTCCCAACAGCCCCATCTATGCCCTCGACAAAAAGGTTGAAGAGGCGCAAAAAGAGGCTATATTAGAGGCTAAAAATCGTCACGATTCCGTCGGAGGAGTGGCCACGCTCAAAATATCCGGTCTTCCGATCGGTCTGGGAGAGGGGCTGTATTACAAACTCGATGCCGTTTTGGCTTCAGCGATGATGGGAATCAATGCCGTCAAAGCGGTCGAAATAGGAGAGGGGATTCACAGCAGCGAACTCCTTGCATCTGCCAATAATGACCCCATTACCCCCAGCGGATTTAAAACCAATCATGCGGGGGGCATTTTAGGGGGGATGAGCAACGGGGATGATGTCATGATGCGGGTGCATTTCAAACCGACCCCTTCCATCTTTATTGATCAAGAGAGCATCAATACGACCGGAGAGAGCGTTCACGTCTCTCTCAAAGGGCGCCATGACCCGTGCGTCGCCATACGCGGCTCCGTCGTCGTCGAATCGATGGCAGCCCTTGTCATCGCCGATATGGTGCTGTTGAACATGGGACGGACCATGAAAGGGATTCAGGGTTATTATCAATAACCTGCTCCCCCTATTATCTTCCGTTAAGAATTATTTCACTACCATTGATAATCTTTAATCCATAAGGTTTCACTGTGAGCGATAAAGAAAAATGTTACCTTCTCGATACCTCCGTCATACTCGATGATCATACCAATATTCTCCGTATCAGCCAAGACAATCTTAATGCCGTTATTATCACTAACATTGTTTTAGCCGAACTCAATAACAAAAAAGAAGACATGCGTTCCGAAGCCGGTTTTCAAGCGAGAGAATTTTTTCGACTTGCCGATACCTCCTATGGTGAACCGATTGCTGCTGTTGAACTGCCGCATTGCATTTTAGATCAAATAGATCCGTCACAATGCGTCAATGACCGCTACTATCGCCTCGCACTCAAATTCGACCGTTCACTGTTGGGCGGTGAAGAAGTATTGATCGATTTTTTTATCATCCATCGGGAGCATTACCGTATATCCACCTCGTTTACGGAGCCCAAAGGGATCAATGATGCCAAAATCGGGGAGATCGCGCATGACTATGATTTAACCTTGGTTACCAATGACATGTCCTTTCGCATCGCTTCGGAAATCCGAGGGATTCCGACGCAGAACATTCGCAACAGTATGGTTGAAGCTCCGGATGAAATTGATTTTTCCTATACCTATACTTACACCGAAAATCCTGAGCTTCCTCCAGAAAAAGAGCATCTTAATTACGAACAGCTGACGTTTATTCAGCAAGCCCTCAGCGACTCCGGCGAAACGTACGAAACGGGTATTCAGCGCCACGCCTTTCCTTTTAACGGGCAGCTTGAATGGTGTGATTTTGACCGTCGATTTGGGGAACATTTTGACCCGGAACTCGTCCGTCCCCTCAATCTGGAGCAGAAGTTTTATTTTGCCATGATGACCCATCCGCAAAACTACGTGACCGTGGTAGCAGGCTCTACGGGGTCCGGGAAAACACTAGTTGCGTTGCAAGCGGGCTTAGAGTTGGTAAAAGAGGGGATCGTCGAGGGGATAGTTTATGCACGAAACACCATCACTTCCAATGATCCGCAAGCCGAACTGGGGTACCGAAAAGGGGATGAAGAACAAAAGCTGGGTTACTTTATGTATCCGCTCTACTCTGCCATCAACTTTACGATCGAGCACCAAAGCAAATATTCCATCGATGCACGTGTCGAATTTACCGGGACGATCAACTCTCCCAAACGGGAAAATGCAACCGAACTGTTTATGAAAAAATATAACATCGAAGCGATGGATATTGCCCATATG
>DASUMY010000065.1:0-12926 GCA_036277435.1 Sulfuricurvum sp. | reverse complement strand
AGCAATGTCGGTGGTGCTCCACTAACGTTTATGTTTGGTAAAGGACAAGTTATCCCAGGTTTAGAATCAGGGATCGCACACATGAAAATCGGTGAAAAATCAGATGTATTGGTAAAAGCTGCTGATGCGTATGGCGATTATAATGAAGAAGCACAGCAAGAACTTCCGCGTGAACAATTCGCCGGTATCGATTTGAACGTAGGTATGACACTTTACGGTCAAGGCGAAGATGGCGGTACGGTTCAAGTAACGGTTAAAGAAGTAAAAGATGACAATGTTGTTATCGATTTCAATCACCCGTTAGCGGGCAAAGATTTGATGTTTACTGTAACAATTAACAACGTCCGTGATGCATCTGCTGAAGAAGCAATGACAGGTATCCCCGCTGAAAACAAAATGGATGATAGCGGATGTTGTGGAAGCGGTGGTAACCACGGCTGTGGATGTCACTAATTTTTTAACTGCGTCAAACGCCTCGGTTGAGGCGTTTAAAACTGCAAACCTTCTCAAAAACCTATCGGTCAACGCCATGATTATTGGCGAACGAGGGACCGGGAAGCTTACCCTTGCACGTTATATACTACCTCATGCCCCTATTATTGATGCCAGCCGCTTTGACGAGCTTTTAGATGCCTTGGAACGGCATAAAGAAGTGATTATTCACCGTCTTGATGATATACCTAATTTAAAACGACTGGTTGAAACGGTTCTGCGAACGAAAACTCGGATTGTTGCAACCGGAGGGATTCGATTTTCTCAAGATCAATTGGATGAAATATTTACAATTCGCCTCCTTCTGCCTCCCTTGCGAGAACGCACTGAAGACATTCACGTCCTTATGGAGCGTTTTATTCAAGAAGCAGAAAATACATTTGGAATATCTCAGCCGTTTGATACGGAAAACTTTGTACCGGATGTGAGTCAAAATGCTCTTTCGTTGCGTCGGCAGGTTTATTTGCATTATTTGTTGAACGGTATCAAAGAAGATGATATTATGAAAATTGTGGAAAACTTTGTAGTGGATAAATTGGGGTCGAATAACGATTATCGGAAGTTTTTGCATTTGTATGAGGTGCCGTTGATTCGTGCGGGGATTAAACGGTTTAAGTCACAGTTGCAGTTAGCCGATAAATTGGGGCTCAACCGCAATACATTGCGTAAAAAAATCGCTGAAAACAGCGAATATCATTTTGATTTAAAGGAGATTTAGTGGGTCAGAAAAAAATAGCGATGATTTTCCCGGGTCAGGGAAGCCAAAGTATTGGGATGGGGAAATCATTTTATGAGAACAGTCCGATTGCGCGTGAAATGTTTGAAAAAGCGGGAGAACGTATCGGGGTTGATTTCACAAAATTGTTATTTGAAGAAAATGATCAGCTGGATCAAACGGCATACACGCAGCCTGCGATTTTATTGGTTTCATTGATTGCGTATCGATTGTTTCAAGAGGCGCTTCCTACAACACCGGTTATGCTGCTGGGGCACTCCCTGGGTGAATTCAGCGCATTGGCGGCTGCAGGTGCCCTTGATTATATTGATGCGGTGGAATTGGTTCATAAACGCGGTGCGTTGATGCAACGTGCGTGTGAAGATATTGAAGCGGGTATGATGGCGATTTTAGGGCTTGATGATGATGTCGTTGAGCAGCTTTGTGCGAAAGCAAATGGGGAAGGCAAAAAAGTTTGGCCCGCCAACTTTAACCAAAACGGCCAATTGGTCGTAGCCGGCTTAAAAGCCGATTTGCAATCGATGGAATCAACCTTTAAAGAAGCGGGAGCCAAACGGGCATTATTGCTTAATATGTCGATCGCAAGCCACTGCCCTTTGCTTGAGAGCGCACAGGCTCCATTGGCAGAGGTGATGGAGACAATGGTGAGTGATGGCTTTATTGCACCCGTTGTATCGAATGTTACCATGCAAAAATATGCGACGAAAGCGGAAGCTGTGGCATTGCTCAAAGATCAGCTGGTAAAGCCGGTACGTTATAAGCAATCGATTGAAGCGATTTCCGGGGAAATTGATGTGATGATTGAATTTGGTAACGGTGCCGTTCTGAAAGGTCTCAATAAACGTAATGCCCCTAATAATGAGACGTATGGCATCTCTGATATGGAAACCCTTTCAAAGGTATGTGAAGCACTGCAATGAAAGTCGCTTTAATTCAATCGGCACCCAAACTGAACCGTACGAACCTTCAGGCGGTGTTGCATATTCTTGAAACCCATCAAGATGCCGATGTGGTCGTCTTCCCGGAGTTGGCGCTCAGCGGATACATGCTTCAGGACAAGCTGTTTGAAGATGCCTGGAATCTGGATGAGCTGGATGGATTGAAAACGGCCAGTCAGAAATGTGATATTGCGATAGGTGCTGCGGTTTGGGATAATGGCAAAGTGTATAACAGCGCTTTGTATTTCAGTCAGGGCGAATTGGTGCATATGCACCATAAAAATCATTTGCCAAACTACGGGATGTTTGAAGAAGGGCGTTATTTCGCAGCGGGGAATAGCATCAGCGGATTCAAAACCCGTTACGGTAACGCCGCAATGGTGATTTGTGAAGACGTATGGCGGGCAGATACAATGGCTGCCTTGGCAGTTTGCGATCCGGACGTCATCTATGTATTGGCGGCTTCGCCGGCACGAGATTTTACGGAAGAGGGTTTAGTCATCGAGCGTCAGTGGGATGCATTGATTAAATCCCTCGCCTTGCTCACCCATGCGTATGTTGTGTTGGTTAATCGTGTCGGATTTGAAGACGGATTAGGATTTTGGGGGGGAAGCCGTGTCATTACTCCTGCGGGACAAACCGAGCATCAGCTTGCGCTTTTAGACCCGGAAGAACGGGTCGTTCCACTGAATCATGCGCTTCAAAAGCTAGAACGATACCTTGCAAAACATGCGTAAGTTTTGAACGCTAAAGGTATAAAATCCCTTTGGCTGCGTTTGCCTCTCGGAGGCGTTATTTTTATAAGGATATAGAATGAGAATTGCCATCATGGGCGCAATGCGTGAAGAGATTGACCCGATTTTAGAGATAGTTGGAGAGTATGCCAGCACCGAATATGCGGGTAATGTCTTTTATGAAGGCAGCTATGGCGGTCATGAGTTGGTTATCGCGTATTCTAAAATAGGAAAAGTGTTCTCGGCGATTACAGCATCGGTTATGCTGGAGCGCTTTAAAGCAGAGGTGCTTCTGTTTAGCGGAGTTGCCGGAGGCATCAGCAAAGAATTGAAAATCGGTGATTTAGTTATGGCAAGCGCCTTGTGTCAACACGATGTGGACATTACGGCATTCGGCCATCCCTATGGATTTATTCCAGAAGGAACCTTGATGATTGAAGCGGATGCTGCCTTGCGAAAGAGTGCTAAAGCGGTTGCCAAGCAGATGGGAATTGCCCTCAAAGAAGGGATTATCGCTACGGGTGATCAGTTTGTGGCGAGCGCAGAGCGCAAAGCGTGGATTGAAAAAACGTTTAATGCAGATGCATTGGAAATGGAAGGCTCAAGCGTGGCGTGCGTCTGCCAAAATTTCGGCATTCCGTTTTTTGTTCTTCGCGCGATCAGTGACACCGCCGATGGCGGGGCAAGTGAGGATTTTGAAAGCTTTTTGAAAACGTCGGCGCAGGTGAGTGCGGCGTTTATTCTTGAAATGGTAAAACGTCTTGGCCATTAAACTCAGCAAAAAAATCATGCGCCAAATCGGGCGTACCAATGCCAATTTCGGTCTTATAGAAGAGGGGGATAAAATCCTCGTAGGTCTCAGTGGAGGAAAAGATTCGCTCACGATGGTACATGCAATGATGGAACAGCAGCGCCGTGCGCCGTTTAGCTTCGAAATTATTGCCGTGACGGTGACCTATGGGATGGGGGAAGATTTAAGCGCTCTGTGTGCTCACTGTGAAACTTACGGTATCCCGCATAAAATTCATGAGACCAATACGTATGAGATTGCAGGAGATAAAATTCGTCAGAACTCTTCGTTTTGCAGTTTTTTTTCTCGGATGCGGCGCGGGGCATTGTACAGTGCGGCGTTGGAACTTGGATGCAACAAAGTGGCATTGGGTCATCATCTCGATGATGCTGCCGAAAGTTTTTTCATGAATCTGATTTACAATGGCCATATGCGTGCGCTTGCCCCCAAATACAAAGCCGGCAACGGGCTGATGGTTATCCGTCCGCTGATTCAGCTGCGAGAACGTCAGCTTGCGGCATGCGCCCTTGAAAATGAGATGCCGACGATCGGAGACGAGGCGTGTCCTTCCATGCGATTTGATGTGAAAATGCCTCATGCAAGAGCATCCATGAAAGTGATGCTAGCAGAGATGGAGCAAAAGTACCCTGATTTGTTTGTGTCGATTAATTCTGCCTTCGGACACATTAGCGACGACTCTTTTTTCGATCCGACCCGTTTTAACGTATAAGCTTTAACACTTTGTGATCGGCGCGGCTGAGCGAGAGGGTCTCGATCTCGTTTGGGGTGAACCATTCGAATAGGTCGCCGGCTGCATCGCATGGATGGCGATAAACATCGGCCTCAAGAGTAAAATGGCTGTAGTGCTGGGTAATATGTCCTAAAAACTCTCCCTGAATTTCTTCGTTTATCTCCAGTTGTTCAAATCCCCATAGCCCTGATAAAAACCGCTCACTTCGTTGATAGAGGGCCAGCATTGTGTTTTTTTCATAAACCCTAATGATACGATGGCGGATCGGTTTTTCTTTTTTCACTTTGGATTCTGGGTATAGGTGAGGAGACTCTTTGCCTTGACACGTTGATTCAAAAGGACAGACGTTGCAACGGGGATTTTTACTCACGCAGACGGTTGCCCCGATATCCATCATCGCTTGATTGTACTCATAGGGGTGTTCGTCATCAAAGAGCGCATAGGCGGCTTTCCAAAGTTCCTTCTCATCGCGTTTGGGGATGGCATAGTAGCGATGGAGTATCCGCTTGACGTTCGCATCCAAGATGGGTAACGATTCACCATAGGCAAATGCAGCAACCGCATGAGCGGTTGAGCGTCCGATACCGGGAAGTTCCATCAATTCACAGGCATTTAAGGGGAAGGATCCATCACATTGTTGAGCAGCGGCGTGAAGATTTCGGGCGCGGGTGTAGTAGCCTAATCCCTCCCACATTTTTAGGACATCATCGACATGGCTTTGTGCTAAGTCATCCAACGTCGGGAATTTCTTCAAAAAAGGGAAATAAAACCGCTCCAAAACCGTTTTGACCTGTGTCTGCTGGAGCATGATCTCACTGACATAGATAGCATATGGGTCCCGTGTCGTCCGCCATGGCAGATCGTGACGGCCGTTTTTTGCGTACCATTGCAAAAGTGATTGTTGAGGGGTAAGTTTCATGGAGTGAATTATATAATTAGGAGATTAAGAAGGAGTTGTGTGGTTACGGTCAATACCCTATTTAGCGATATGATTGAGATCAAAGGATCAAAATTTATTGCTTTTTTAATGCCTATGTCCATGTATGAAGAGGAAATGAAGCGCCTGCGCGAAACTCATCCTAAAGCCGTCCATTTTGTCAGTGCTTATCGATATTTCAATGAATTTGATCAGATCCTCGAATATAGCGGTGATGACGGTGAGCCCAAGGGGACGTCGGGGAAACCTACACTGGCGGTTTTACAGGGGCATGATCTCATTAATGCGGCGATGATTACCGTCCGTTATTTCGGCGGTACGAAACTGGGGCCCGGCGGATTGGTTCGTGCGTATGCGGAAGCGGCGAATGCGGCATACGCAGCTGCGACGCTGCTGCCTTATGAAAAACTTTTTATCCACACGATAGCGTGTGACTATTCCAATGTGTCGATGGCAGAGTATGCCATGGAACAGCAATCTATTCGGATCGCAGGCAAAGAGTTCGGTGAGCGGGGGGCGCTCTTCGATATCGAAGGAACAGCGGAAAACCTGGAACGCTTTTATACGCTTTTGGGCCGCTCGATTACCCGTATATCGTAACTATCCGTCTTTTAATCGATTGTGGGGAGGATGATGCTAAAACATGCCCCTATGTCGGTGTTATGAAAGGAGAGTGTTCCGTTGCACTGATCTTCAATGATGAATTTAGACATATAAAGCCCTAATCCTGTCCCGTTATCGGCCTTGGTGGAGAAATAGGGTTCAAAAATTCTTGCAGCGATTTCATCTGAAACTCCCCATGCATTATCGCAAATATGAATAGAGATCGATTCAGCCCTCTTCTCTATCTTAATGGTTATTTTCCCTGAAGGAATTTTCCGTTCAACGATGGTATCGTGCGCATTTTTGATCAAATTCATAAAGACTTGGATCATCTCATTTTTTGCCAAACTGACTTTCGCATCGGTTGTCACAATCAATTCGGTTTTAATTTTGGCATAATTTAAAAAGACATCACTTAAGCGGAGGGATAGCTGCGCAATTTCAGCCATTTCCTCAGGTCTTTTTTCTTTATCATTTTTATAGTAATTGCGAAAATCATCGATGGTTTTGGACATATATTGTAAATGTTCATCAAACTGCTGATGGGATTGTTCAAAACAGGTTTCATCGCATTTCCCCAGTTTAGATTTGAAATAAAGATTTTGATTGATAAGTGCCAATGTGTTCAGCGGCTGACGCCACTGGTGGGCAATCATGGAGATCATTTCCCCCATGGCCGCATGTCGAGACTGGTGAAATAAAATGGCATTTTTTTCTTTAATCTCTAGACGCTGTTTCTCTATTTCATGCTCAAGGTAGTCTTGATTTTTTTGTTTTTCCGCCAGAAGCTCTTTTTGTAACCGAATCTCGTCATATTTGGCTGTATGAAATTTACTGGCAAGAATAAGGGAAAAAAATATGATCTCCATCAACGCGCCAAAAAGAAAAGCATAGCGTGTGACCTCGGTGTTCTCCAGAAGCGCGTTAAAGGTTAAAACCATAAGCCCCATGGTCGGCATATAGATGATAAGGGCAATGAGATAGTAGCGTGTTTGAATGAGTCCAAGCAGCCACATTTTAATGGCAAGAACTAACAGTATCGTGACAAAGATGGACGAGAGAATATTGAAAATCAATGTCGCATACGGTGTATTTTGGCTTATCAACAGCCCCATGACGATAAAAGTGACGGTAAAGAGCTTGAACAGGTGATCCATTTTAGGGAAATGTTTTTTCAGTTCGAGGAATGATCCTGAGAACAGTGCCATAAATGCCAATACAAAGGTACCTACCGTATGGAGACCTTCATTCCATCCGCTAAAACCGAAACAGAGATAGGAACCGCTGAACATACTGATAAAGAGGATAAAAGCAGATACATACCCGATGTAGTACGCATAAATACGCTCCCTCATCTCGGCGAAAAGAAATAAGTTGAGAATAATGATGATAAACAGGACTCCCGAATAAAAAAGATAAAAGGTGTTGAGGGTCAAACGGCTCGGTTTGAAAAATTCTTTTTCGGTATAGAGCTCAAAAGCGCCGATCTGCGAATTAACCGTATTTCCTTTGAGGAAGTACGTTTTCGATTCACCGGGATTGATGTGGAGTAAAAAGGCGGGGCTTTGATCTTCTATTTCACGCTCTTTTAAAGGTATTGAAAGACCGTTTTTATGGGCTATCCAGCCGTTTTTTACAGGCTCATAAAGATTCAGTTCCCCCCAAAAAGGTTCAGTGAAGTAGAGAACAAAATCATTGTTTGTGCTTTGGTTTTGAATGGTTATTTTGAACCATGCGGCTCCTTCTTTGTATCCAAGAGCAAACTGGCTGGGGACGGTTTGTGTGAAATGCATCGTGGCAATATCATGAACGGTTAATACATTTTTTTCGTCATAGAGATACGATAGGTTAAAGTCACTCTTTTTATGGGTTGTATCTGTCATCACAATCGATGCGGGTGAACCTTGAAAATAGAAAATAAGGATAAAAAAGAGGCGAATAATCATGGTCAGCTTTTGCTCCAGAGTTTCTCATTGAGTTTCAGCTCTTCCACCAAACCGATCGTATTGCGTAAAGTGTTGACGTACTCCATCGCCTGTTTATAATTCAGCAATGAGGTAAAAATGGCGGGTTCAAACAAATCTTTTTCGGTACCGATGGCAACATGGATATGGTTATGGACGAAGGAGATAAACAGCGGATGGGAAATTTTTTTCTGAAAATCCAAGATCCGTTTCATCATGGAGTGCGTCAGTATGTAGCGTGCTTCGATAGGATCGTTTCCGTAAACAACAAATTTCTTTTCAAATTCGGGATCATCAAGACGGATGAGGTCGTCACGAGTGACGTTGATCGATTGAAGCCATCCGCCGATGAGTGCACCGAAGCTTTTTTCGGCGTGATCGGGGAGAATAACTGTCTTGGCTTTGAAGTGTTTATTAAATTCGGCAACGAGAAAAAGTCCTCGAAAGAGAGTATGCCACTGGGTGCGACCTTTGGAATCGCGGGTCTGATATTCGGCATGGATATCGGAAAATTCAAGAGGGACACCATCGATGGAGCCTTTGACATAGTCGTTGCCGCTGTAGCGGTCAATAGTGTGTTTGAAAAGATTGGAGCGCTCAAACAAATGTTGAGAGATCATAAAGTTCGGATTATAGAGCAGATGGGGATCAATGGCACCGATGAGAGGGGTAATGATTTTAGCTTTAAACTCCTCGGCATATCCTTTTGTCATAAAGCGGTAGGCCATAGAGGCGACAGCCACCAATGCGATTGTAATCGCCACCGACACCGGATGCAGCAAGCCGAGGTTTTTACCCATCCACAATGCGGCGAGGGCAAAGGCGACTATACCCATGCCTCCGTACCATTTAAGCTGGGAAACAATCCGTTGGCGTGTTTCTTCGAGTTCACTGATGGACGGGTAAAGCTCTTTATAATAAAAATCGGTGAGTTCAGATAACGATTTCATATTTATCGGGTAAACAACTCTTGGACATTGACGTTTTGGCGCTCACCGGCGGTGATTTCAAAGACGGCACGGCGGCTTAGATTCATCCATCCTGCCATCACATTTGTCGGGAACATTTCAATCGCATTATTGAGATCGGTGACGGCTTGATTATAGGCACGGCGTGCGGCGGAAATTTGCTCTTCGATTTCGTTGAGGGAACGCTGCAGATGCATCACGTTTTCATTGGCTTTCAGGTCGGGGTACGCTTCCATAGCCACCGTAATAGAACCCAGTGCAGCAGTGAGCTGCGCATCGAGGGCAATTTTTTGATCATCGCTGATACCCGGTTTCATAGCTTGTGCTCGAAGGGAAGTCACTTTTTCCAGCGTTGATTTTTCATGTTCCATATACTGGGCTACTGAGGCGACGAGATTGGGGATGAGGTCAAACCGTTTTTTTAAGACCGCATCAACACCGGCAAATATATTCTCTACTTGATTTTTTTTACCGATGAGAGAGTTGTACATGAGGACGACGATGAGTATCAAGACTCCACCGATAATAAGAAGCACATTCATAGGAGTTCCTTTGGAAAGAATTCTCTATTTTATGGGAAGTTTTCTAAAGAGGGGGTTAGAGTTTATGGAAATAGCGGTAATAATCGTTAACATGGTTATTATTAGATTAAATAATCTCTTTTTTTTCTATGATACACTACTTGCAAAGAGTAGGGAAGGGGTAAGTATGCGAATCAATTTTATGACTGCCATTGTTTTTATAGCATTCTCCTGCAGTGTTTCCGTTTGGGGAATGGGTGATGAATATCATGATCACAGCACAGCTGCCGCAGTTGTTGAAACAACCATTGTCGCCAGCGGAACGGTTAAATCGATTGCGCAGGATCATATGAGTCTGCGTATCTTTCATGATCCTATTCCTGTACTGAAGTGGCCGGCTATGAACATGCCCTTTGAGGTCATTGATCATGACATAACACACCCTTTGGAAATAGGGGATCGGGTGAATTTTGAATTTGTCCAAAAAGAGGGCAAAAATATTATTGTAAAGATCAGCAAATGAATCGTATTCTCCTCATAGGGCTCATAGGGGCTGTGAGTATATACGGCGTAGAGGTGACAACAACACCCTCCTCGGCTGATGCCATGCCGGGCAAAAGCGTTTATCTCCCTCCCTCTGCGTCGGTAGATATGAGGGAAGAGGCGCGTATTCAAAACGAGGATCAAAACACGACAGGGAATGGGCGCGTACAATGATGAGTAAACAGCTGAGTCTATCGGTGGCGACATCGCTCTTCTTTTTTGGGTGTGCTACGATTTCTCAGAATGATGCCTTTGAGTCGGTCAATCAAATGACGACAAAGCGAGGGATCACAAATCTTCAATGGATAAAAACACCCCAAGAATCTGCACGTGTTGATGAGAGGGTGCAATCGTTGCTGGTAAAACCTCTGACCCAGGAGAATGCGCTTCGAATAATGCTGATTAATAACCGCGCATTGCAGCAAACCTATGAGAGTATCGGTATTGCACAAAGTGAATTAGTGGAAGCGGGATTGATGCGTAACCCTCTGTTGGGGTACAGTATCGGACGAAGTAACGGAGCGACTACATCGACATTGAGTGTTGAAGTGGCCTTTCTGGATCTTCTGTGGATCCCTTTGCGTCGCCAGTTGAGCGGTTTGGTTCTCGAAGAGACGGCCTTTCATGTCGGGGATACGGTCTTGCGCATGGCGAGAGATACCAAGAAGAGGTATATTGATGCAAGAGTCGCCGAAGAAAAGGTAGTGTTTTATCGATCGATTTTACAATCGTATGAAGCCTCTCTTCAGCTCGCGGCCCGTCAATACGCCGCCGGTAATCTCTCAAAACGTGATAGGTTGAAAATACAAGAGGATTATGAACAAGCTCGGATAGAATCGATGAAACTGGCTCGTAACAATGCGGCGGCGCGCGAAGCGCTGAATAAAATCTTAGGGTTATATGGAGGACAAACCCATTATTCGCTCAGCACCGAACCGCTGAAGAGTTCTCCACCCTCTGCGTCGGAATCGGGATTGGAAAAAATGGCGATCACTAACCGTCTGGATATGCACCGTGCGGTAAAAGCGGTCGATTATGCCGCATTGCAAGCAGGCTACCGTGAAAAAACACGGTTGTTAAGTGAATTGGAGCTTTCCGTTGAGAGTGAAAAAACAACCGATGAAAAACGGTTTAATACGTTTGGTATCAAAATCCCGATCCCCATTTTTGATTTTGGCCAAGCGAGGGTGAGCAAAGCACAAGCGGTTTACAACCAAAGTGTCCATCATCTGGTTGAGACGGCGGTCACTATCCGCTCCGATGTGCGTGAACACTATGCCGCACTCCATTATACGTATGACATCGCACACGAATATGATGATGCGGTGGTGAAAATCAATCAACAGATTTTAGAGGAGACACAGCGTTTCTATAACGGAATGCTGGACGGTGTCTTTGAGCTGCTGGAGGATCAGCGCCGAGCGGTTCAGGCAAAAATGGATGCCTTGGATGCGTTGGGAGAATACCAAAAAGCACAAGCGGATTTGGAATATACGATAGGGGGAAACGTCTAATGGGACAGGACCGACGTGATTTTTTGGGGCTGGGTGCGGCTTTATTCACTTCTGTAGCGGTTGCTTCTTCTCTCAAAGGAAACGAACATACGCATGACGTCCACTCAGAGGGAAAGAGAAAGGTCAGCAGAGTGCAAAATCCCAAACGCGTATTATCTCCCGCTACGCTGATAACTCCAAAAGAGGGGAAAAATTATAATCCGGTCGTAACGCTCAACGGCTGGACATTGCCGTATGAGATGAAAGAGGGGGTTAAAGAGTTTCATCTGATCGCAGAGCCGGTTGTGAGGGAATTTGCTCCGGGGATGGTGGTAAACTGCTGGGGATACAACGGTACGTCTCCGGGACCGACGATCGAAGCGGTGGAAGGGGATCGTATTCGAATTTTTGTGACCAATAAGCTGCCGGAACATACAACGATCCATTGGCACGGGTTGATTTTACCCAACGGGATGGACGGAGTAGGGGGGCTGACGCAGCCTCAGATTGCTCCGG
Organism: Sulfuricurvum sp.; assembly: GCA_036277435.1. Taxonomy (GTDB): domain Bacteria; phylum Campylobacterota; class Campylobacteria; order Campylobacterales; family Sulfurimonadaceae; genus Sulfuricurvum. The sequence continues at coordinate 940 of DASUMY010000065.1, read as the reverse complement.
GGGAAACGTATGTCTATGAGTTTACCCTGCGACAGAGCGGAACATTCATGTATCACCCTCATGCCGATGAGATGGTGCAGATGGCAATGGGGGCGATGGGGATGTTTATTATCCATCCCAAAAATCCTTCAGAACATCGTGTGGATCGTGATTTTTGTTTTCTCCTTGCCAGTTATGATGTTTCCCCGGGTACCTATACTCCGAATACTTCTACGATGACCGAGTTTAACCTCTGGAGTTTTAACAGCCGCGTCTTTCCGGGAATCGATCCGATGGTCGTGCGCAAAGGGGATCGTGTCCGTATCCGTGTCGGTAATCTGACGATGACAAATCATCCTATCCATATGCACGGACATACGTTCGAAGTGGCGTGTACCGACGGGGGCTGGGTACCAAAAACAGCCCGCTGGCCCGAAGTGACGATCGATGTCGGTGTGGGGCAGATGCGGGCAATAGAGTTTGTTGCCGCTCATGAGGGGGACTGGGCGTTTCACTGCCACAAATCCCACCATACGATGGGGCCAATGGGGCATGGTATCCCCAATATGATTGGCGTGAAACAGGATGATCTGACCGAAAAAATCAGCGATTTGATGCCTGAGTATATGTACATGCCGATGGGAAAAAACGGGATGGCCCAGATGAGCGATATGGTGGATATGGGGATGGCTCTTCCTGAAAACACGCTGCCGATGATGACAGGGATGGGACCGTTTGGTCCCATAGAGATGGGGGGGATGTTTACCCTCGTGAAAGTACGGCATAACCAAAGCAAAGACGATTACCGCGATCCGGGGTGGTATAATCATCCGGATGGCACAGTTGCTAAAAAAAGGTGAAGGGGAGATAAAGAGTGAAAATAAGAGTAATCGCCGGTTTAATAATAACCGTTACATTGGGGATAGGATATGCCAAGAGTGACGGATCACAGGTGAAAAAG
>DASUMY010000064.1:0-5606 GCA_036277435.1 Sulfuricurvum sp. | reverse complement strand
AAGTCAAACTGTGTCGTGTATGTGAAAGATGCTGCGATGGTGGCGGTGGGAATGGGAATGACCTCTCGCGTTGATGCGGCACGATGTGCGTTGAAAAAAGCAGAGGAGATGGGTCTGGATGTGAGCGGTTCGGCATTGGCGTCCGAAGCATTCTTCCCGTTCCGTGACTCGATCGATGCGGCTGCCGGCGCCGGTGTTAAAACGGTGATTCAGCCGGGTGGTTCAGTGCGTGACGATGAAGTGATTGCTGCTGCCGATGAGCACGGTATGTCTCTTTATTTCACCGGCATTCGCCACTTTTTACACTAAAATCACTTGCGCCGCTTTGGCGCAAGGTTTTCCTTCCTCTCCTTCCCTATATAACGAACTTTCCTTTTTAACCTTGATTGATTTTGACTCAACTTTTGTGTTATACTTTTAACAATATATTTAAGTAGAATTAACAGGATTTAGAAATGTCAAAAAGTTTATATACTACTCTTGAAGTTGCCCCCGGTGCAAGCGAAGCCGAAATTAAAAAAGCCTATCGAAAACTGGCACGTCAATACCATCCTGATGTGAATAAAGACCCCAAAGCGGAAGAAAAATTTAAAGAGATTAATGCGGCCTACGAAGTGCTCAGCGATAAAGAGAAGCGTGCCAAATACGATCAGTTCGGGGACTCAATGTTCGGCGGACAAAACTTCCATGATTTCGCCCGAGGGCAAGGGGGAAATGTCGATTTAGACGATATTCTGCGTAATATTTTCGGTCAAGGTGGCGGATTCGGCGGTGGCGGTTTTGGTGGCTTTGGCGGTGGCGGAGGCTTTGGAGGCGGTTTCGGCGGCGGAATGAACCTCGATATCGATGCCAATGTGACAGTCCCTTTTGCCGTAGCGGTTTTAGGCGGCAAGCATACAATCTCTCTTTCGGGAGAGAGTTTTGACATCAAAATTCCGGCAGGGATTAAAAGCGGAGAAAAACTTCGCGTTCGCGGGAAAGGGAAACGTGCCGGAGGTCAAGCCGGCGATCTGTATTTGCGCATCGATATTGCTGCAAACCCAGAGTATGAGCGGGAAGGGGATACCTTGGTGAAAACCTTTAATGTACCTCTTTATGCAGCGCTGTTTGGCGGAAAAGTCAGTGTTCAAACGCTGGAAAAAGAGGTAACCCTTAAAGTTCCTGAAAACACGAAAAACGGCCAGCGTTTCCGTCTTAAAGAGATGGGGGTTGTGAACCGTCAGTCCGGTATCCGAGGCGATTTATACCTCAAAGCGAATATCGTATTGCCAAGCGTGGAGAGTATCGATGCTCATCTCGTTGAGCAAATGAAAAAATCTCTTCCCCAAGGAGCATAATCATGCACCATTTTGACGAACCGGTTTACATGATCAGTATTGTGGCTAAAATTCTCGAAATCCATCCGCAGACGCTTCGTCAATATGAACGGGAAAACCTGATCGCCCCTTCTCGCTCGGACGGAAGAATCCGCTTATATTCGCAGCGTGACATTGAGAAGATTAAAACGATTTTGCGTCTAACGCGAGAACTTGGGGTGAATTTAGCCGGCGTGGATGTTGTCATGCGGCTCAAAGACAAGATGGAGATGATGGAAAACGAACTTTCCGAACTGCGTACCGAAGTGGCACGGATGCGTAACAGCTCCGGTGTTCCTCCGGAAAAAGCGCTTGTTACGAAACGCAGTATCTATGAAATGGTCATTTTTGAAGACGATATTCTAAAGTAATGACGCGTCACCCGATTCTTCATGAGAGCTGGAGTGAGGCGTTGAGCGCCGAATTTGCTCATCCCTACATGCATGAACTCAAAGCATTTTTAGTGGAAGAAAAACAGCACTATACGATCTTCCCGCAGGGAATTAATATTTTTAATGCCTTTAATTCTACCCCTTTTAATGATGTGAAAGTTGTTATATTGGGTCAGGATCCTTATCACGGCGAGGGGCAGGCGCATGGCCTCTCGTTCTCAGTTCAGCACGGGGTCAAGCTTCCCCCTTCGCTTCAGAATATTTTTAAAGAACTGGTCGATGACATCGGATGCCCATTCCCAAAAAGCGGCGATTTGAGCCATTGGGCCATTGAGGGGGTATTACTTCTGAATACTTTATTGACCGTTCGATCCGGCGAACCGTTTTCGCATAAAGATCGCGGGTGGGAGCGGTTTACCGATCAGGTTATTCGCACCTTAAGCGATCAGCGGGAACATCTGGTCTTTATTTTGTGGGGAGCTCCGGCGCAGAAAAAAGCGTCGTTGATCGACGAAACCAAACACCTCATTCTCAAAGCGCCTCACCCTTCACCGCTATCCTCTTATAGGGGCTTTTTCGGTTCCAAGCCGTTTAGCTCAACGAATCGGTATTTGGTATCCAAAGGGATAAAACCGATCGATTGGTGTTTGTAGTTTTTTTAGCTTTTGCCTTGAACGGCATCATAGATGATAATCGCCGATGGCGATTACACTTTTAGAAGCGCTGTAATGGGGAGATGATCCGAATACCCCTCTCCCATGTGATGTTTAGGTTTTTTGCGGGATTGCTGCCATCGGTACGGTTTTCCTTTGTAAAAAAGGTAGGGTTTTTCAAACCGCTTGAAACTTCCCCGGACATACTCGATTCCCTTGCCATCGGCTAAAGAGGGAGAGATAATCATGTTGTCCAGAGCTTCGTTATTTCCCCGATACTCATGGCTCCATCGGTCAAAACTCTCCACTTCATACCACAGATTATAGAGGCAGTTGTCGCAGTTTTTGAGCGAGGCATAGGTGATGGGATTTTGGTTCTCATCAATGGTTTTGAGGATATGATTGATCCCTGTTATCCCGCCGGTGTCATTATGTTTTCGGCTTCGTACAAATGTTTTGTACTCTTCGTAATCGGAATTAAAATCCCCCATCAGAACATAGGGCTCATCTTTAGGAAGTGCTGTAATGAGCTTTTTTAACACTTTGGCACTCTCGATGCGCATGCTCTCCGGACCGCTTTTTGATTTCCAGTGGTTGACATAGATTCGCAGCGTTTTACCGTTTAGGTTGAGTTTGGCTTCCAAAATATCCCGATACGAACGATGGGAACTGACCGAATGGCTCAACGCGCTTTTGATCGGGTAGCGGCTCAGTATCGCTACGGCAACGGCCGTATTTTTGGAACGGGCAAAAGCGTAATGAGGATAGTAAAGCCCTTGGCGGTTTAACTCGGCTTTCAGCTCTTTGAGGGCAATTTCAGATTCGATCTCCTGCAATCCGATGACATCGGCACCGATATCTTTGATGACCTGCGCCGTGTTGCGCAGTTTAATCCGATGCATCTCTTCGTTCCATCCCCACGAGGTATTGGGGATGTATTGTTCATACTCGGTTCCGTTATCGTTCATGTCAAAAAGATTTTCGACATTATAGGTTGCAATTTTCACGTCTGCTCCTTCCAATAGTGTCAAGGTAATTAATGCAAGCCACAGTAACCGCATTATTCTATTCCGTTTAATCGAAGAAGATTTTTGGTTTCACATTCCCGTCCCATCATTTCGACGAAGAGCTCCTGCATACTTTGAGATCCCCCTTTGGCCAGAACAATCTCTTTGTATTTATGGGCCAGATCCGAACCGAATATCCCCTCATCGACGATCGCATAATAGGCATCGGCGCTGAGTACTTCCGCCCATTTGTAGCTGTAGTATCCGGCGCTGTAGCCGCCGCTGAAAATGTGGGAAAAGCCGTTTTGAAATTTGTTATATTCGGGCGGCTTGATAAAGGCGGTCCGTTCGCGGATAGAGTTGAGCAGATTCTGGATCTCATCGCCTTGATACAGTTTAGAGTGAAGCATAAAATCAAAGAGTGAGAATTCAAGCTGGCGGAGCATAAACAGAGCGCTTTGGAAATTTTTGGCACGGATCAGCTTCTCAATCATCGCATCACTGAGAATTTCACCGCTTTGGTAATGTTTGGCAAAAAGTTTCAATACTTTTGGTTCATACGCGAAGTTCTCCAAAAATTGTGACGGAAACTCAACGGCATCCCATTCAACCCCATTTACGCCGCTGACACCATGTTCACGGACACGGCTCATCAAATGGTGCAGCGTATGCCCCATCTCGTGAAACAGCGTTACGACGTCATCATGGCGCAGCAGGGACGGGGATGTGTCGGATGAGGGGGGAAAATTACAGACGACAAAAGCGCTCGAGAGATGGGTGCATCCGTGAGGGTCTTCGCAGTGCGTTTGGAAATTGTGCATCCATGCTCCGCCTCGTTTATCTTTGCGTGCTTCGAGATCGAAATAGACCCGTGCAAAGCAATGTTCTCCATCATACAGGTTATAAGCGCTCGCTTTTTCATCCCACAGCGGCATGACTAATTTATCAAATCGGATGCCGAAGAGTTTTTCCAAAAATTCAAACATCCCATTCATCACGCTGTGCTGTTCAAAATAGGGGCGATACTCTTCTTCGTCGATATCATACTGCGCTTTTTTGAGGATTTCAGCGTAGTAGGCCGTATCGTAGCTTTGCAGATCGATCCCCTGAGCAATAGCGCGCAGCTCGGATATCTCCCGTTTTGCTTGGGGCTGTGATGTTTCGGCCAGTTCATTCAAGAACGTCAAAACACTCTGGGTGGAAGGGGCCATTTTGGATGCGAGAGAATATTCGGCATAGTTGGCATACCCAAGCAGTTGGGCACTCTCTTGACGAAGACGGAGCAGTTCGTCAATAATGGCCTCATTTTGAGGGGCGCGGGTCACATAGGCGCGGTAGAGCTCTTCACGGATGGAACGGTTAGGTCCGTAGGTCATATAGGCAATATACGATGGCATTTGGAGGGTAAATCGGTATTTGACAACGTTGTCTTCTTCGAAACGGGCATCTTCGAGATCACTTTCCGGAATCCCTGCAACATCGGCTTCGTCGGTAATGATTTTTTCGTACGCATTCGTAGCGTCCAAAATGTTTTGAGAAAAATCATTCGTCAGGGTACTTTTGCGTAAATTGATCTCTTGCAGCCGTTGTTTGGCATTTTCATCCAAATGGGCGCCGGAGAGTTCGAAATGGAGGATATTAAGATCGACGATTCGGCGCTGTTCAGTGTTCAACGAATCGTATTCTTGGGCTTTGATCGCTTTAAAAGCGTCATAAATAGCGAGATTTTGACCGACAAAAGTAGAATATTCGGTTAATATAGGCAAGGCTTCCGCATAGATTTTTTGGGTCTCTTCGGAATTTTTGACGGCGTTGATATGCGAAAGCGGTGTAAATAACAGCTCCATATCCTCTTCCATAAAATCAAACGGGCGGACAAAATTGGCATAGGTTTTGTGGGGAATGGCCAGTAGCGTATCGATCGTCTTATGGCTGTTGTCGATCAGGGCATTCAGATCGGCGATAAAAGTTTCTAAATTGAGGGTAAAATCGGTAAAGGGTTGCATGGTTGTCTCCTAAATATCGCGATATTGTAGTGCAGTGTTTCAAAATTTATTCTATAATAAGTCAATTTGTTTAGTGAAGGAAACCTGTGCGTAATTTTTTGCACTCAAAAATGAAATTGTTGATTCGGTATATCTTTGTCGGGGCGCTTTCATTGTTTCCCCTTGTTTTAGTCCTTATTGTCGTTAATTTCCT
>DASUMY010000063.1:0-2979 GCA_036277435.1 Sulfuricurvum sp. | reverse complement strand
CCTAACGACCCTTTGTCTCTCGATTATCGAAGGGGAGACCCTCTATACCTTCAATCTCGGAGATTCACGTATCTATTTGCTGAGCCGCGAGGGAGAGCTTCGCCGCCTCAGCACCGATCATACGATGGATGATGAATATCTCTCCCATGTCCTGACCCAGGCATGCGGTCTGAGTGAAAACATCAATCCTGTTATCGTGACGACTCCAATTTCCATCGGTGATACCCTCATCGTGTGCAGTGACGGAGTGTACAATCTGATGAATGAAAAAACGTTGACCGATTTAATACAAAAAGGGCTGGGAGCAAGCACCATCATCCACCACGCGTCCCAAAATGCCCGTCCTGAAGAGTGCGATGACATGAGTCTCCAGATTTTCCGCATCGAATCTCTCGATCCGCTCTACGGGCTCAAAAACACCCCTCTTCCTATCCCTGACGTTTTATCCGAAGGGGAAATGATTGACGGGTATATCCTGCTAACCCCCCTGATGGAACATCGCCGTATCTGGAAGGTGGCGAAACACGATGAAATCTGTGTCATGAAATTTCCCATGGCTGATGATGAAGAGGCCCTTGATGCCTTTGTTCGTGAAGCATGGTATGCCAAACAAATCATCCACAAAGCGTTTGGGCATGCTTGGGTTCCTGAGGATAGAAGTATGCGCTACTATCTGATGGAATTGGTTGAGGGGATTAATTTACACGAATATCTGAAGAACAGACCTCTTTCTGTCGATAATGCCATCGAACTTGGGAAGTTTCTCTATCGTGCCGAAACCCATCTGCTGCATTTGGGATTGGTCCACGGAGATATCAAACCTGAGAATATCCTCGTGTACAAAAAAGAGGGGGAGGCGGGGGTCAATTTTAAAATGGTTGATTTTGGCTCCATCGTTGAAATTTTTTCAACCAATTCCCGCGCCGGCACACCTACTTACCTTGCTCCCGAGCGGTTTAATGAAAGTGTTATTAATGAGTCAAGTGAAATTTTTGCCATCGGCGTGACACTTTACTGGGCACTTACCGGAACATTTCCCTACGGCGAGATAGAGCCGTTTCAAACTCCGGTATTCAAATCCCCAAAACGCCCCGTACAGCTCAATAAAAATATTCCGTTATGGCTCGATTCTATTATCATGCGCTCCATCGCGATAACGCCCGATCAGCGTTATGCACACTACTCTGAATTTTTTTACGAACTCAAAGCTCCCGATAAAGTAAAACCTTTTTTTTGCAAAGAGACGCCGTTGATCGAACGATCTCCGGCTACTTTTTATCGAATCGGATTTATAATGCTTCTTTTGTTAGAAGTAATGACATTTTATCTCTACGTTACCAAATAAAGGTTTTTGTATGCTCACCTCCGCTTGCCAAGATACCATCCGTTCTGCCGTATGGCTCTCAACCAAACCCCGCGGAGAATTTCATCGAATCCATCAGATTAGTGAAGAGCTTGACCTCCCCTTTCATTTTCTCGCGAAGTCACTGCAAAAACTCGTTCATGCAGGCATTTTGATCTCTCAACGCGGTGCATCAGGAGGAGTCACATTAGCTCAACCGGCATCCGAAATCACCCTTATGTCTATTATAGAAGCCGTTGATGGAACCACGTTTTTTGATGCATGCGTCCTGGGGATCGGTGATTGCGAAGCGGAAAAACCATGTGCCCTTCATGCCCAATGGGACACATGGCGGAAGGAAATGGTGGAAATGTATTCGGCAATGCGTCTCTCTGATATTATGGATGACGTGCTTCTACGGAAAGTGAAGCGGATTTAACCCCTCATCTTCTTTCGGCAGTATCATTCATTAAATTTTATAAACATACAATATACTGATTATTTTTTAATCAATTAACTGCATATATATTCAGACTTTTTACTCTACAATTATTTCAGACAAAATAGTCTTAATAAGGAGTTTCCCATGAAAAGTTTGAATATTTTAGGAAAAGGTGCATTAATGCTATCCCTTGCCGCGTCACTCGCGATGGCGGCACCCGAGAAAAAAGATCTCAAAATCGGGTTTATCCCCCTCACTGACTGTGCGGCACTGGTTATCGCTAAAGAAAAAGGGTTCTTTGCCAAACACGGTCTCAATGTTGAGCTGAGCAAAGAGGCATCCTGGGCAAACGTCCGTGACAAAATGACCGTCGGAGAGCTAGATGCATCTCATATGCTCGCCGCTATGCCGATCGCTTCCACGCTGGGTGTCGGAAGTAGCAAAAAAGAGATGGTTGCCCTCATGGCTCTGGGACAAAACGGAGATGCGATCACGGTATCGAATAAAATGTATGATGCGATGATGGCAGCCGATCCGGCAGCGACCAAAAAAGGTTCCGCCGTAGCACTTAAAAAAGTGATCGCTAGTAAAACGATGGGGGTTCCGGAGTTCGGGATGACATTTCCTACGGGTACGCATAACTACCATATCCGCTACTGGATGGCCGCCGGCGGTGTCAATCCTGATAGCGATGTCGCCCTCAAAGTCGTTCCACCGCCGCAGATGGTCGCCAACATGACTGCCGGAAACATCGATGGCTACTGTGTAGGTGAACCGTGGGGCCAACGCGCCGTGATGGGAAATATCGGTAAAGTAGTCACCACTGGCTATCAGCTCTGGCAAGACGGTCCTGAAAAAGTATTAGGGGTACAAAAGGCCTTTGCCGATAAAAATCCCGAAACAACCAAAGCGATGATCAAAGCGGTGATCGAAGCGGGAATGTGGCTCGATGCATCATGGGAAAACCGTAAAGAAGCCTCTACTATTCTCTCTAGTAAATCCTATGTCAATGCTCCGAAAGATGTGATCGACAACTCGATGACAGGAACCTACATGTTCACCAACGGGGTCAATACTCCGATGCCAAACTTTAATCTTTTCGGCAAAAAACAGGCTCTTTATCCCTATTACAGCCACGGTTTATGGCAAGTAACCCAAATGATCCGTTGGGGACAACTCGATAAACCTGTTGACA
>DASUMY010000062.1:0-9417 GCA_036277435.1 Sulfuricurvum sp. | reverse complement strand
GAGGCCTCTTTTTGGGGAACTACGTCGAATGTTGCATAAATATCGGCGGCATTTATCGTGTAGATGAGGGATAGAAGGGTGATAAAAATTTTGATCATTGTACAAACTCCTTGGGGTCGTATCCCGCATAATAGTAATACGCCGCATAGGCATACTGGAGGGATCGTTTGGCGCTTCCAAGCTGATTGGAGGCATCGGTAAGCGAATGCAGTGCATCCAGATAGGTGATGTAATCGACGATACGGGCTTCGTATTTTTGAGTAACGGCGTCAAACGTTTTTTGAGATGCGTCAAACGCGCTTTGGGCCGCATGGATAAGGGTACGGGAACGTTCAATGGAGCGTGCCGCCATCGTTATATTGTTTTGGGCCTCTTTGGTCGCATAGGCCAATTCGCTGGTTTGGGCCTGTGCCTGTGCCGCTAAGGCCTCTTTGGCCGTCGACGCGGAGGAAAAATCTATCAGATTCAGTGTCAGCGATGCCGTGAATTTGTTCTGAGAATGGACGCGCATAGCGGCAATCGGATCGTTGTGATAATCGTAATAGCCATACTGATCTTCGATGCTTACCGTAGGCCAATATCCGGTATCGCTCTTTTCGGCTTCATACACTTTGGCATCGCGCGAATAGCGCAGCGCCTTAAGGGAATCGGGTTCTTCGGCTTTGAGGGCGGTCGGCTCTTTAATCTCTGAGGGTTTCAAATCCGAAATGTGCTGGTTGGTAATAATGGCTAAATCGCCTTTTTGCAGATCGGACCGATAGCGCAGGTCTTCGAGTAGATACACTACGTTTGCGTGTTCCGAACGCATTCGCATCAGGGCATCTTCGCTGGCTAATCCTGCGCTGCGAAATTTTTCGAGACGGACAAGCTGCGCTTCCAGACGATCGCGCATGGCGGTATTTGACTGAATCTCATCCAGGGTGTTCTGAAGCTCAAAATAGCGTTGTATCACGTCAAGCGATACCGCTTTTTTCTCTCCGACTAGATCATGAAGGGCAGCGTGGTGAAGGGCGCTGTGCTGATGAAGGGCATTTTCCCGCTTGAAACCGTCAAAGAGAATCATTTGGGCTTTCACCCCTGCCGCCGTGCTTCGCTTGGCATCGAAGCCTCCGGTCCGATCGACCAGCGTCGCAGTGCCAAAGGCGTCGATACGGGGAAGATAGGAGTTTTTGGTCGCCCGGTAGTATAAACTCGCCGCATCCGTACGGTTGGCCAAGCTCTCGATGTGCTCATTGCGGTGAGCGGAATCAATCAGCGAAAGAAGAGTCGTATCCGCATACAATGAGAGCGAAAGGGTAGTAAGCAAGAAGGATCTGAATTTCATGCATGGTCCTAACATCAGGTTAAAAAGAGAGGTGTAAAGAAGTAAGAATACACTATCCCCCCTGAAGGAGGAGAAAAAATTATCGTTTGATTCCCAGAAGCGTTTCGAGAAGGGTATCAGAGGTGGTAATCGTTTTACCGTTGGCCTGATAGCCGCGCTGGATAATGATGAGGTTCGTCAGCGATTTGGACAAGTCGACGTTGGAGGCTTCCAATGCCGAGGATTGCATAAAGCCCCGTCCGGCCGTTGCCGCTGTACCGATGATCGGATCGCCGGAGTTGGCGGATTGGAGATAGACGTTTCCGCCATCGGTGACCAACCCTTCATTGTTGGTGAATTTCGCCATCCCGATCTGCGCCAAACCGAACGAGCGTCCATTGGAGAAGGACCCGACCAGCGTACCGCTTTGATCGATTCGGATACCGACCAAATCACCCCCCGGGAAACCGTCTTGGCTGATACCGCTGGTCCCAGAGGTCGCATCAAAGCTGGTGATACCGTCAAAGGAGTTTGCCGTTCCCAGTTTAATATTGACATTTTGATTGGGAGCCGAACCGTTGTTTCCGGTATAGTTGATATTGGTCGGCGTATAGGAGGAGAGTGCTCCATCTGAGGTAAAACGGACCTGGCCCGTCATTTCGTTATAGGGGGCAATCGTATTGATTTCACCCGGTTCAGGGACAGAGAGGAGCATACTCCAGGTGGCTCCCGAGACACTATCGACCGCTGTTTTACGAAAGTCCATTTTCAGCGTATGCTTACTACCCAGTGAGTCATAGATGTCGATACTCGCCGAGTGGGTGGCAGCATTGAGCCCTTGGGAAAGGCGAAGACCGGTGCTTCCCTCGATGATGGTTCCGTTGAGCGATTGCATCACTTCGGTAAAGCGCTCATTTTTACTCACGTTTCCTGCCGCATCGGTAAACGCGGTTATTTGAAGCCGTAGATCTTCTTGTATCGCATCGTCTTGGGAGGCATTGGTGACTTCATACTGTCCGCGATCATTGATAATCACTTTGATACCGGATGCTCCCGTAACCGTTTGTGCATGGGTTTCCATGATGAGACGCAGCTGTTCGGTCGTTCTGAATTTGGTATCTCCTGCGACCGTAGAGGTAATATCGACCGCGTTAGTGGCGTATTGATATTTATAGGCCGTCGTTACCGTCGTGCTGGCAGGACCAAAGCCGCCATTAACAAGAACAATGTTTTTGGTTGAGGCTAAATCACCTTCGCGTGAGTTGTCATTGGTCAGCGTCAAGTTTGCTCCGACCGCACTGGCAACGACTCCGGTATTCGCGGTTTGGGCATTGATCGCTTGAGCGATAGCGGAGGCATTGTCCGTAGCCGTGGCTCCTGCAACAGTGGTCCCGGTAATGGTAGTTCCGTTAAGAGTGAAGGAGTAAGGGGTCGCTGCAGCCGTAGCCAAAATAGGCAAAGGAGCCGTGACGGCATCTTTATAGCTGACCCAAATCCCCTGATTCGATTGCATGACGAGTGAACGCCCTTGATCGTTAAACATGACGTTCATGTCTTCGGCGGCGGCGGTATTGGCATCACGGATGGCTACATCCGCGGCAACATTCGCCAAATAATTGGTCAGACTGTACGATGCCATCGGGTTGGTGACGTTGAAGGTCTCGACCGTTTCTCCCGAATCGAGATTGGCTTTAAGGGTCACGTCCAAGGTTGCGTTAGCGGGTGTCGTCAGTCCGGGTGGGATATTGATGTTCGTGATCGGTGCCGTTGCATCGACTTTTCCTGTTTGCTCGTCACGTACCCACCCCTGAACGATAAATCCGTTGTTATCGACGAAATTTCCCGCCGCATCGAACTTAAAATCGCCCGAACGGGTGTATTTGTAGGTGCTTCCGCCATCCGAACTGACAATGAACATACCGTCACCCTGAATGGCAACGTCCGTATTTTTATCGGTATTTTGAATCGACCCTTGGGTCATGATGCGTGTCACGGAGCTTACGGTGGTTCCCAGACCGATTTGAACGGCATTTTTACCGCCTAAATCTCCTTGAGGAGCGGTGGCTATCTGACTGGTTTGGGCCAGCAAATCGGAAAAATTGGCACGGGAGTATTTATACCCGATGGTGTTAACGTTGGCAATGTTATTGGATTCGACGTCCATAGCGATCTGATGCGATTGCAATCCGGTGACGCCTGCGAAGAGTGATCGTAACATGATAGGTCCTTTTCGTTACATAGTAAAATGAATAAGCAAAAGATATTCCATTTTTATTGAGTGCCGCCATCGGAACTCATCCCGATTGGCTGCGCTAACGCTGAGTCTCCTTCGGCAGGAAGCCCGCGCACGTTTAGGTGCTTTTTTTAGCGTCGCATCTGCAGCGCTTTTTGAATCATTTCATCGACTGTGGTGATGGTTTTGGCATTGGCCTGATAGGCACGCTGCAAGATGATCATATCGGTTAACCCTACATCCATACGGACGTTTGAATTTTCGAGTTGCCCGCTGTGCATCGTTGCCCCGGTAATGGCTTCTCCGTTTGCATCGGTCCAAAACGCAGGCTTGCCGCTGTTTGAACTTTGACGATACAACGTACTTCCCTCACGTTCCAACCCCTGTTCATTTTGGAAATGGTAGACAGCGATGCGGCCGATGGCACTTTGGCGGCCGTTGGAAAAATCGGCGATAATCACACCGTCGGAATTGATACCGTATTTGGTGAGGGTTCCTCCCGAAATGCCATCGGATTGGGAATAAGCAGAAATCGCGGCGCCTGAACTGGAGATAAGTCCGCCAAAAGAGCTGCTTAGATCGACACTCACAGGGGAACCGTCGTTGTTTAAAACCGGAAGGGTCACTGAGTCGAGTAATCCAGATGCACCGAATACGGCCTGCCCCGTTTGCGAATCATAAGTGACTAACCCATCATTGGAGGTGACGGTTGCCGCAATATCCCATGAAATCCCCGTTGCGGGTTGAACGTCGCTTTGGGTGAATACGAGCTTCACACGGTTGCGCTCATTGTTGGTGCTGATCGCATCGGCGCTCATGGTGCGGATTTCATCGTCAAATCCGAGATTGCCGTAGAAGCTTGTCGTCTTTGTCGGTTCTACCGGATAGGCCAGACGCGTCGGAAAATCGATAGCCCCTTGTTGATCGATGGTATTCAACGCCGCTTCATTGGTCGGAGTATCGATCGTAAATGCCCCTAAACGGGAGGTGTACTCGGGGTCTTGCGCAAGAGTGTTATCGTAATCAAACGCCGGATCATACGAAAAGTTGGTGAGCATAGTCCCTGTGACATACATACCGTCGGTTGTGGTCAATCGGGCGGTAGAGGAGTTGACATCCCCTTCAATCTTTTGATACTCGTCAAAAACAAAATTACCGGCACGGGTGAAATAGTCGTCGTTCCCCGAAACGACCCCAAACCAGCCGTTTCCGTCGATGGCAAGATCATTGAAGCGGTCGGTAAGGAGCAAGGAGCCATTTAGTGTGCTCATGGTCGTCGCTTGGAGTCTGCTTCCCACTCCAATCGTATTGGAGGTGGGGGTTGATGCTCCGGCACTGACGAGCTTTTCCGTAAATAAAGAGGCAAATTCAGTCGCCGATCCTCGGTACCCTACGGTATTGACATTGGCTAAATTGTCAGCAACGACATCAAGCCCGTACTGATGCGTTTGAATACCGGAGAGGCCTGCATAGTATCCTTGTGTCATGGTTAGTTCCCTGTAATCTCTTTAATGGTATTGAAGTCAACATAGCCGGAGCCGAGTTTGGCATAGGTCGTACCGCTGTCAAATTTGATCGATTCAATCGGATAGAGCCCCACGCGTGCTTTGGCCGTTGTTCCATCTTGTTTGGTATAGGTCGATTCGGCATAATAAATGCCGGCATCCAGACGTGCCCCGGTATCATCCGTACCGTTCCAGCTGTATTGAGCAACGCCTGCATTCGTAGCGCCAATAGGCATCGATTTGAGAATATTGCCGTTCACATCCAGAATGTTGACGTTTCCGCCGGTCACATCGCTGGGAAAGTAAATCTCAAAATCACTGGTGGAAGCCTCTTCCAAAACGATGGCATTGCTCCCCGTATCGGCGATTTTGCCAATCGCTGCGATTCCCGAAAACTGCATCGATGATGCGAGGGATGCGGCTAATGTTTCCAGCGCTTTATTCGTGTTTTCACTCGATTCCAACGCCGCAAGCTGAGAGGTTTGGGAAAGAATCTTTTCACTGTCCATAGGGGAGGTCGGATCTTGGTATTTGAGCTCCAAAAGCAGCAGTTTGAGAAAATCGTCTTTGCCTAAAACACTTTTAGGGTTAACGGTCGGTGATGTGGATGCGGTAGCCGCATTGTTTCCTAGTGCATCGATTGCCATGATGGTCTCCTTTAGTTACGCATAATGCGGGATGATGATTTCAAGAGCGCTTAGCTCTTCGTGGCCCAGTTCGAGTTCTTCAAACGAGGCATAGGCGCGAAAACGATTTTGCTGCTGGTGCTGCTGCTGTCCTGGCTGCTGCTGACTCTCGGAGCCTGCCATGAAGTTCATGGTGGCGTTGGTAATCCCCTGATGCGCCAGCTGCGCTTTCAGTTCGGTCGCGTTATGGGCTAAAAAAGCGACACTGTTCGTATTGGCAGACTGGATCGTGACATGGACGTTATTGCCCCGCTGAATGAGGGTGACATCGACTTCCCCCAACGCTTGCGGATTGAGCTTCATAGCAATACGGGTAAAGGGGGGCTTGTAGTTTTCAGCCGCCTCTTTGAGGTCAATCGCAAAATGGCGCATGCTTTGGACGGCCTCTTTGTTCTTGAGCTCCAGAGAGTCTGCTTTGTGCGCTTGATGTGTTTTATGGGTATCGTTGAGCGCTTTGAGATCCTCTTTTGTCTCCGTTAGGGGGGCATCTGATTCTTTGTTTCCCTGCAGCAGCATGATCAGCGGATCGGTTGCAGATGGCGCCGTAGCTATTTTCGGGAGTTCTTTAGAGACCTCTTTGGAGGGTTCCGTTACTGGAACACTCCCTTTTTCGAATCCTTTAAGAAGAGACTGCAGGGGGTGATCGGAGGTGTTGGTAGGCTCTTTGGCCAGCTTTGTTTCCGATTCTGCCGTCTTGGTCTCGAATTGAGAGGCTTTCGCTTCACTCAAGCGCTGCGTGAACGCTTCGAAGGAGTGTGAATGATCGGAAGGGTTTTCTGGAAGAGCTTTTTTGAGATCAAGAAGCGGTTTGGAAAGGAGTGCTGATGAAAGCTCTTTGAACCCTTTGTCTGCTTCATTGTCGATCGTAGAGAGGGTGATTTCGCTGAGGTTGATCCCGAGCTTATCGGCGAGCTCCACGAGGCCCATCAGTGTTTTCGGGAGTGTTTTCGGATCGGATGGAAGCTCACTGGAGTGGGTCATGATGGCATTTTTGAGATACGTTTTGGCTTTATGGATAAGAGAATGCACCTGATCGTTGCTCAGCGCATCAAGCATCTCTTTCGGGAACATTTTACGCTCATCTTCTTTGCCGGTCAGAAGCTCTTCAAGCGCTTTGGATGTGGGCTTTTTGAGTTCAACCCCCCTTGTCTCCGCTGTTTTGGCAGCGTCGGATTTGGTAAGGGTTCCATTGCTTTTTGGATCAATGACGGTGGTAAAATCGGATTGCTTAGTGCCGATTTTTTCCCCTTTGGCGGCAGAGGAGAGGGAAGAGAGCAGCTGCGAAAACGTCTCATTCGTTTTACCGCTTTTGCTTTTGTTTGATCCGCCAAGGAGGTCGATTAACGAGGCTTTGGCTTTAGTCTCTTTGCTTTGTACGATCATACGGCAATCCTTTCTCCACGATATAGTAGATATAAGAAAGCAAAAAATATTCCATAAAAGATACGAATCGCTTAATCCATCCTTAAAATAAAAAAAGGTATAATTCGCGAAAATCATTGCCTACCTACAAGGATATTCAGTGCAAAAAATTCGTAACATCGCCGTCATCGCGCACGTTGACCATGGTAAAACGACTCTAGTTGACGGATTGCTAAAACAATCTGGAACATTTGGCAGCCACGAGCAAGTCAACGAAAGAGCAATGGACTCCAATGCTCTTGAGAAAGAACGCGGGATTACCATT
The DNA here is from genome assembly GCA_036277435.1 of Sulfuricurvum sp. GTDB lineage: Bacteria > Campylobacterota > Campylobacteria > Campylobacterales > Sulfurimonadaceae > Sulfuricurvum. Next base: position 2,003 of record DASUMY010000062.1, on the reverse strand, counting down.
CTTTCTAAAAATACAGCCGTTCGTTACGGCGAGTACAAAATTAACATTATCGACACTCCGGGCCACGCCGATTTCGGTGGAGAAGTTGAACGTGTTTTGAAAATGGTTGACGGGGCTTTGATCCTTGTTGATGCATATGAAGGGGTTATGCCTCAGACAAAATTCGTTGTTAAGAAGATGCTTGCTCTTGGGATCAAGCCAATCGTCGTTATCAACAAAATCGACAAACCATCCGCTGATCCTGAGCGTGTAGTCGATGAAGTGTTCGACCTTTTCGTTGCGATGGACGCGACCGAAGATCAGCTTGATTTCCCAATCATCTATGCTGCGGCACGTGATGGTATTGCGAAATTGGATATGGCTGATCCGGATGGCGATTTCACGTGTATGTTCAATACGATTCTTGAAAAAGTACCTGAACCTACCGGAGATGCTGAAAACCCGACACAGTTGCAAGTATTCACCCTTGACTACGACAACTATGTAGGTAAAATCGGTATTGCCCGTATTTTCAACGGTAAAATCGCGAAAGGGGATAACATCCTATTGGCGAAAGCCGATGGCGAGATGGTCAAAGGGCGTATTACCAAACTGATCGGATTCCTTGGACTTAACCGTATGGAGATCAACGAAGCTGAAGCAGGTGACATCGTTGCCGTTGCCGGTATCGAAACCGTAGATGTTGGGGATACGATTTGTGACCCTCAAAACCCAATGCCTCTTGATCCGATGCACATCGAAGAGCCGACTTTGACCGTTGTATTCTCGGTCAATGACTCTCCCCTTGCAGGACAAGAAGGAAAACACGTTACGGCAAACAAAATCCGCGAACGTCTTGATGCTGAGATGAACACCAACGTAGCGATGCGTTATGAGACGGTTGGAGAGGGTAAATTTATCGTTTCCGGTCGTGGTGAGCTTCAAATCACGATTCTTGCGGAAAACATGCGTCGTGAGGGATATGAGTTCGGTATCGGACGTCCTGAAGTTATCGTCAAAGAGATCGAAGGGGTTAAATGTGAGCCTTTCGAGCACCTCGTTGTTGACCTTCCAGCGGATTTCGCAGGGACGATCATCGAGCGTCTTGGCCGCCGTAAAGCGGAAATGAAAGCAATGGTACCGATGGGTGAAGGTTTCACCCGTGTTGAATTCGAAATTCCTGCGCGCGGTCTGATCGGTTTCCGTGGACAGTTCTTGACAGATACGAAAGGTGAGGGGGTTATGAACCACTCTTTCCTTGAATTCCGTCCTTATACCGGAGTCGTTGAGAGTCGTCAGTACGGAGCATTGATCTCTATGGAAGACGGTGTTGCGTTAGCGTACTCATTGTTCAACCTGCAAGATCGCGGTGTTCTTTTCACTGCCCCTCAGACGAAAGTGTACAAAGGGATGATCATCGGTGAGCACAGCCGTTCAAACGACCTTGACGTTAACCCGATCAAAGGGAAAGCACAGTCAAACGTCCGTTCATCAGGCGCGGATGAAGCAATCAAGCTTGTTCCACCACGTGAAATGAACCTTGAGCGTGCGCTCGAGTGGATCGAAGACGATGAGCTTCTTGAAGTAACTCCTCTGAATATCCGTATGCGTAAAAAATGGTTGGATCCTACCGATCGTAAGCGTTACGCGAAGAAATAATTCCTTGCCATACTTTTCTGTTTAGCCAGAAAAGTATCAAAAGAGCATACCGTAATCCAAGAACGCTCGTTCCTCTCGGCACTGCTGCCTCCGGAACGGCTCTATGCATTGGATTCCGGGAATTTTATACGAACAATCATGCCCTCACACCACACCAAGAGCAAGGTCGCGTGCGTCTAACCGCAAACGCGTACCGTCAGCGACTTGGTGGGAGGGCGATTTTTTTTTGTTTCTTTTCTTATGAAAAAGAAAAGAAAAATAACATTATTTCGCCATCTCTTTTCCCGCAATCATTCCGCTAGCCCATGCAAAATTAAAATTATAGCCGCCGCGTCGTCCTACGATATCGAGCACTTCACCTGCAA
>DASUMY010000061.1:0-3158 GCA_036277435.1 Sulfuricurvum sp. | reverse complement strand
ACGAAGTTCTGTATCGCTGTCACACTCTTTCATTAACAGTTGAACACTCTCATCGATCAATAGAAGCTCACCAACCGCGATACGGCCATGATAGCCTGTTCCTCCGCATGCCGAACAGCCGACACTCACTGCGACTTTCATCTCCAGCGGCAGTTCCAAATCACGCGCTATGGCCGGATCGATCTGCCGTATCTCCCGACACTCTACGCATACCTTACGTACCAGCCTTTGAGCCAATACCCCTATGAGCGTCGACGTAATCATAAATTTATCCACCCCCATATCCATCAAGCGAGTGAGAGCAGAAGTCGCATTGTTCGTATGAAGTGTTGAGAAAACGAGATGCCCTGTCATCGCTGCTTGGATGGCGATTTGAGCGGTTTCGCCATCACGAATTTCACCCACAAGAATGATGTCCGGGTCTTGGCGCAAAATCGATCGCAGCCCTTCGGCAAAGGTGAGGCCGATTTTGGAATTCACCGCAATCTGGCTGACATGTTCTGCGTCATACTCGACCGGATCTTCGATGGACATGACGTTTTTTTCAGGGCCTGACAGGCGTTGCAGAAACGAGTGCAGTGTCGTAGATTTACCGCTTCCGGTTGGACCGGTAACGAGAATAATTCCGTGAGAAAATTTCAGCAATTCATAAAAGCGTTCGGTTGTAGCCGTATTAAATCCGAGTTCTTCCAGCCCCGGAATAGAACCAGCCTGCATCAATAAACGCATCACAACCCGTTCTCCATGATAGGTCGGCAAAACCGAAACGCGCACATCCAACGATTTGCCGGCAATTTTAATCTGGGTACGGCCATCTTGAGGCAACCGTTTTTCGGCGATATCCAGATTGGAAATGACCTTAATCCGGCTGATGACGAGGCTGATAATCGCTTTGTCCAAATCGATATGTTTTGATAGAACGCCGTCAATACGGAAACGAACCTCCCCTTTTTTTTCATGCGTTTCGATATGGATATCACTGGCACGCCGTTTCAACGCCTGATAAAAAATGGTGTTTACAAATTTTATAATCGGAGCCGATTCTTCGCTTGTCAGTAAATCCGATGAGTTTTTGAGAAAATCGATCAGTGAGATTTCATCCTCATACGGTTCCTCATGAGCTGCACTCTTCGCCATTTCCCGATCGGTTTTGAGCTCCAAAAATTTAAGATAGAGCGTCTCATAGGTCTGCTCATCCAGATGAGCCAGTGGCAGATCAAGAGAGAGTGTATTATATGCTGATAGCGCCGCGGCAGTATCGCGGGATGAGAGGATGGCATACTCTTGTCCATCAATTTGTCCAAATAGCAGCCCATTTCGAATGGTCTCAAAAGGATCAATCCCATCAGGAATCAATGGGATAGCGGTAACATCATTCAGTAGAGGAATATGGATCATTTTATTGATCTGCTTCGACAAGTTTTAGGACATCTTCGATGTAGCGCTGCTGAATTTTATCCAACTCATCCAGTTGTGTCCGTAGTGCGGATAAATCGCTGCTTTTGTCGAGAATATAAGGGGTAAGAATAATCACCAGATTGATTTTTTCATGCGAAGAACCCTTGTTCTTGAACAGATTTCCGAGAAGGGGAATATCGCCGAAGAAAGGAACTTTTGTATTATTACGATCAAATTTGTCTTTTATCAAACCACCGATGATGACACTCTCCCCGTTACTGACGATAGCAGAGGTTTTGACTTCGCGCTTGGTCGTGCTTGGAAGTTGCAGATTGGTATTCGTTGCATCAATATCTTCAAGGCGTGTTTCCACCGCCAAGAGTACTTTATTGTCATTGGATAGACGAGGTTTAATCTTGAGGGTTAAACCAATATCCTGACGGGTATAACTTGACTGAGAGAGTCCGCTGCCTGAGAGCGTTGTACCGGAACTGATAGATTCTGTTTTGCCGACGTAAATCGATGACTCTTGGTTATCGATACACAAAATCGAAGGTTCAGAGAGAATATCGGCGGCACCGTTGGTATTGAGCAATGAGATACTGGCACCCAATGCGATTCCTGAACTGATCGCCGGAAATGAAATTTTGGACAGAAGGAGCGGATCGACGTTGATCGCCCCTACTTTTCCATCCCCCAGCTGTGAATCGAACGAAAAAATCCCGTTCGATCCGGTTGTCCCGCCGGATAGGCCGTATTTCACACCCACCTCCCGGACTTTGTTTTCACTGATTTCTATAATTTTGGCTTTGACGTAAACTTGCTGACGATCGCCGTCAAGACCTTTGATCGTTGGCAAAAGGATGCTGTACAGATCATCACTGCAGATAATAATCAACGAGTTGGTCGTATCATCGCTGGTGATGCTGGGCGGCTGCTGGCCCGGAGAGAGGGTCATCTTCGCAATAATCGTGTTTAGTGTATTGACCAGGTTTTTAGCATCGGCATTTTTAAGCTGTATCAGATGGGTGTAGTTGGCCGTTGTTTCATCCCGTACATCCAGCGCCGCGACGAGCTGACGCATCGTTTTTACATTTTCAGGCAAATCGGTGACTATGAGTGAATTGGACTCTTTGGAAGGGACGATTTTCCCATTCTTGCTCGAGTAATTTTTCACTTTCAGCGCCATGGATTCAGCAGACGCATGGTTTAATTTAATGATTTCGGTCTGCAACTGCGGAATATCGCTTTTGCTCAGAAAGGGGATGTTCATCGAAGCGGCATCGGCACTTTTAACAATCGAATAATACCCGGCCCCCGTATCCAGCATCGTCATTCCCCGTGATTCCAGTGTCGTTTGCAGAAGCTTGAAAAGCTCTTTTCGCTGGATCGGACGGTTTCCGGCATAGCTGATTTTCCCTGTGACCTCTTCGGTTACAAAGATATTTTTATTGCTTATTCGGGCAACCAGCTTGATAAAATCACTCAGGGCCATTCCATCGATAGCGATACTGGCTTTTTCATTTTGCACGGTTCTAGCAGCATGAAGCGTACCTGCGGCAAGAAAGAAAACGATTAAAAGATTAACGGCTGATTTCATATTCAAGATCCTTTGGCTGATTGTTTCGTAAGATAGAAATTTTAATGGCTGATCGACGCAGTCCATTGTGATAGGCCGAAATTGCCATGGCATATGAGAGGATAGGTTTATTGTCGATACCGGTAATAATATCCCCGTTTTGAACGCCAAGAAGATCAAA
>DASUMY010000060.1:0-7031 GCA_036277435.1 Sulfuricurvum sp. | reverse complement strand
GATACGCTAAAGGTTGAATTTCACAACCAATATGCCGTGGGTGTCGTGATGGCGAGTCGCAATTACCCGTATGACAATTCAGAACCTGCTGAAATCGTTGTGGATGAAATACACCATGATGAGATTCGTGAATACACCCATATCGCCTATGCCGGGGTGAGCGCGGAAGAGGGGAAACTGTATGCGTCCGGTGGACGGGTTTTGGTCTGTGTCGGAGTGGGAGAGAGCATTAAGCAAGCACGTGACCGTGCCTATATGCTCTGCGGCCAGGTCCATTTCGCAGGGAAAAAACTGCGAACCGACATCGCCTATCAAGCGCTTCGATAATGGATGAACAACTCGAAGATCTCCTTGATCGGGAGCATTTGGAACTGGCATCGTTTAAAGCCAGAGCAGCCGCTTTCGGAATCGATGAACTTTTGATCTCAACGTTGCTGTTTATTGTCTTGTGGGACAGTATCAGCGACGCAAAGTCGGTAGAAGCGATGATTGCGGTGACCAACAGTTTTTTGCTGGAATTTATGGCGATTAAAATTGTGTATCAAACGTTTTTCACGATGCAATATGGCGGAACATTGGGAAAAATTGCGATGAAGATCCGTGTTATCGAAGTACGGTCATTGTCCCATCCCGGCTTTTTGAGTGCGTTTAACCGAGCTGTGTTTCGCATCGTGAGCGAAATTCTTTTCTATCTTGGCTTTTTGTGGGGGGCATTTGATCCTCACCGCCGAACGTGGCACGATCTAACAGCAAAAACATTGGTCGTAAATGCGTAAATGGATTTATCTTAGTTTAGCCGCCAGCACTCTGCTCCTGGGAGAAGATCGTGTCGAACTGTTTGGCTTGAATGCCGATAGCAATGGATCGTTGGTTCATGCCTACGGCAATCCGGTTATTATTTATCAAGATAAAATCCTTACCGCCGATCATTTGATCTATGACCGCAATACGAGTATTGTCGAAGCGGAAGGGAATGTGACGGTTTTCCAGCAAGGTCAATATCAGGCGATCAGCGATTATACAAAACTGAATATCGAAACCGATACGCGTCATTCACACCCTTTTTACATGATCAATCATCAAGACGGCCTTTGGATGAGCACGGCACAATCGGATTCCTGCGAAAGCCAGATCGATTTGGCCAGCGGTATGGTGTCGGGATGTAATTCGACCGATCCGTTATGGAAAATCCATTTCAGCAGCGCTGATTACAATACCGATAAAATGTGGATGAACATTTATAATGCCCGGTTGTATGTTCAGGATGTTCCGCTGTTTTATCTCCCCTATTTTGGATATCCGACCGATAAAACGCGACGAACCGGGCTGTTGATTCCGACGTTCGGTATCTCCGGAGACGAAGGGTTCTATTATCAGCAGCCTATTTATTTTGCACCGCATAATTGGTGGGATTTGGAACTTCGTCCTCAGATCCGTACATCACGGGGTTCAGGGCTTTATGCCGATTTTCGGTTTGTCGATACCCCCTCCTCTTCAGGATCGATCCGAGCCGGATATTTCAAAGAGCAAGAAGCGTATGCATTGGAAAACGACTTAGCCCATTTGAAGCATTACGGCTATGATGTTAAGTACCAGCACAGCGCATTTTTGAAAGAGTGGTTTGATTTAAACCTTGATGGGGAATCGGGATTATTTGTCAACGGCAGCTGGATGAATGATGTCGATTACCTGAATTTGCAGCAAAGCGATGAAACACTGAACACGACGGCGAATCAGGTCCTTTCTCGTATCAATATGTATTACAGCAATGAAGATGATTATGTGGGAATGTATCTCAAACATTATCAGTACCTGAATTTGGAAGACAACGGGAAAACGATTCAAATCCTCCCTACCTTGCATTATCACCATTATTTAGAAAATTTTTTAGACGATCATCTTCTTGTGAATGCGGACGCAATGGCAACCCATTTTTACAGACCCGATGGAAAGCGGGCGGTTGAAGGAAATGTGAATGTTCCCGTGACGCTTCAAACGGGATTGTTGGATAATACGATCGATGCGAGCTATACGGCCAACATGAGTGGGCGTGTCATAGGTTTTTACGGGAATCCTCAGACGGGTGATTCCGGTGACAGCAATGACGCCTATGAATCGGGACAGTATGCCCAAGTAGACCATACGTTTAAACTCTCTAGTACGCTGGTTAAACCGTATGGCTCCATGACGCATGTATTGGCGCCGGAAGTAGCGTATACTTTTGCCGGAAGCCGCTATTATGAGGGGTATTACGATCGTTATCATAACGAAGAGTGTATTCCCGGAACGGTTGGAATGCCATGGTGTGACTACAATACCCTTCAAGACCCAAGCGATACTCTCGCACTGGGAGTTAACAATTATCTGTTTGAACAAGGAAAGCAAATTTTGGTGGATCGTCTTTCCCAAAGTTTTCGGTATGATGATACCGGAAATTATTATGGCGAACTGATGAATGAATTAGAGTGGCAGGTATCCGAAGCGATTTCCTATTATAATCAAACGGCGTATAATCATGATCGAAATCGGCTGACCAAAGAGGTCAATACAGTGCGCTATAATGACACCGTTATATCCGGAGCGCTCAGCCATTATTATACGGATGAGTTGCGTAACGGTGTTACGCGTTATTCGAGTTATTGGACAGCTGATGCATCGTATCAGTATAATCGCCATTATCGGGTTTTTGGACTTGTAGCCTATGATTACCGTGAAGATCTGTTTAAGCGCAGCGAGATTGGATTTTTGTATTCTCAGCGCTGTCTGGACATAGGTTTACGCTTTGTTCAAAATGTTCGCCCTATTCTTACCAACGCAAATGCGAGCGATTCGGCCAATGACTCCTATATATTTCTAACGCTTATTTTAAAACCGATTGGCGGTTCTGAATTTAATTATAAACTTACCGATCAGTAAGAGGGGCATGCATGAAACTGGAAGCGAAAATCGGTTTATTTGTCGTAATGGCACTGGGTGCATTACTGGTCTTATCCACGCAGGTGACGTCACTGGGTAAATGGGGCCAAAGCGGTTACCCTGTTGAGGCGTATGTGGATGATGCTTCGGGGATTGAACAACATACGCATGTTTTGATGAACGGGGTTACCGTCGGAGAAGTGCAGGAGATTACGATTGAGGGAAAGCGGGTCCGTTTAACCCTTTTAATCAATGATAACGTTAAAATCCCGAATGACTCTTCGGTCATTGTGGCACAAGAATCGCTACTGGGATCAAAAGTATTGAATATTGTCGTCGGTGATGCCGTAAGTATGCTGCAACCGGGGGGAACACTGGTGCAATCCAAACGATACGCCTCCTTCGATCAAACAAGCGATTCGGTCAATGCGGCGGCCAAAGAACTCGAATTGCTCTTGCATGACTTTCGAGAAACGCTGGATGATGAACACCGTAAAGCGATTCAGGAGGCCATTGTTGCTTTCCGGGATGTGGGTGTCAATCTAAATGGGGTGATTGGTGAAAATCGTGAAGATCTTCATGCCGCCATTGCGAATTTCAAAGAGATGGGTGAGGGTTTCAGCCAAACCGCCGATACCGTTAATAAAGATTTGCCGGCCATTATGGGGCGGGTCAACTCGCTAACGGCACGATTGGACAATATCAGCGGTTCGTTGGAACATAGCCTGCCCGAAGCGGTCGATAAATTTGTCACCATTGAAGACAATGTCACTGCGATATTGGCAGAAAACCGTACCGCGTTAAAAGATACGATTACCTCTGCCGGATCCTTTTTCAAAAGCGGAGAAGAAGCATTTGGAAAAGTCGATTCGATGCTCTCCAATTTTACAACGAGCGAATTGCAAGTGGCGATGCATACTGATTATATGATGCGAGATCAATACGGCAAGGTTTATTTGGGGGTCAATTATCTTCCTAATCCGGAAACCTATTACATGTTTGATCTCGTGAGTACGGATGACTATTCAAAATATAGTACCCTTCCTCCCGGCAAACACATCAAAGGAGAGACCTATTACTCCCTGCAATACGGAAAACGGTTTGACAACCTGCTGCTTCGTTTTGGAGCGATCGAATCGACCGGTGGTGTCGGTGTGGATTATTTCATGAATCATGACCGTCTTAAATTCAGCGGCGAGGTGTTTGATTTTAATGCCATCAACGATACCAGAGGTGATCGTGCGCATATGAAAGCGCAATTGCGGTATCAGATGCTTAAACATCTAGAACTGTACGGCGGCTGGGACAACTTCATGAATCCGGGTGCACAGAATATTTTCTTAGGATTGGGCTTGCGTTTCATCGATAATGACATAAAATATACCTTTGGCGCAGCATCGATGGCGCGATAAAGTATAGACAAGCTTTAGTGCCATAAAGGCCAAGCGTAACCAAAGGGATCTCTTTGGTGTTTAAAATTAGGATAGGAAAACAATGAAATACGATATCGAATTAGCATTAAACAATAAGCAAGAGTCTTACGCTCTGAATCAAGTTGCGGCTCAAGCCAATGGTGCCGTCTGGCTCAAATCAGGGGATACCGTTATATTGGCAACGGTAGTGATCGATGAAACCCATTTTGTCGATGAAGATTTTTTACCGTTAACGGTTCAGTATATTGAAAAAAGTTACGCCGCAGGGAAGTTTCCGGGCGGTTTTATCAAACGTGAAACCAAACCGAGTGATTTTGAAGCATTGACATCACGAATCATTGACCGTTCTTTGCGCCCTTTGTTCCCCAAAGGATTCGCCAATCCGATTCAAATTACCGTTATGGTCCTCAGTGCCCATACGGACGCTGATTTACAGGTATTGGCACTGAACGCGGCATCGGCTGCGCTGTATGTGTCGGATATTGATATTTTCAACTCCGTTTCCGGAGTACGTGTCGCGAAAATCGATGGTGAGATTGTGATTAATCCGAGCCACAGTGATCTTGAAAAGAGTACGTTTGATCTGTTTTTAGCGGGCAGTAAAGATGACATGCTGATGATTGAGATGCAAGCATTGGGCAGTGATGAAACCCAAATAATGGAAATGGGATTAATTGACCCTTTCGTCGATCCGATCATGGCATCTCAAGCGATTGCTATGCGTCAATCGAATGCCATGAATGAAGATGAACTGATTGCGGTATTGGCACAGGCTCAAGCGGTTCTTAAAGAAGCGAACACGATGTATGAAGCGGCATTTTCCCCCTATGCTAAAAAACCGTTTGAACTGCAATGCGTGATCAGTGAAATCGATGGTGCAATGATGGAGTATGTCCGTACGTATCATACGGATGATCTTAAACGCGGCATCAGCCAAATGGCAAAAACAGAGCGCAGTACGGCGCTTCGGACGATTCGTAAAGCCGTTTTGAATGAAAAACCGGAGTGGAACGAGCACGAACTTAAAAAAGCGATTGAAGCGGTCAAACGTTCTATGGTCCGTTCTCAGATTTTAGAGGATAAAGTGAGAGCAGACGGACGCGGACTCAAAGAGGTGCGTCCTATCTCTATTGAGACGAACGTATTGCCAAGTGCTCATGCCTCCGCACTCTTTACCCGCGGCCAAACGCAAGCATTGGTGATATTGACGCTGGGCGGGCCTAAAGATGCGCAGATGTATGAGGGGCTGACCGATCGCGGTACCCAAAACGAAGCGTTTATGGTCCATTACAATTTTCCAGGGTTCAGTGTCGGGGAAGCGTCATCCATCGGAGCGCCGCGCCGCCGTGAATTGGGGCATGGAAACCTTGCAAAGCGGGCACTAGAGGGGGCGACGGTTCGCAACGGACAAACGATTCGTCTTGTTTCTGAAATTTTGGAATCCAACGGCTCTTCGTCTATGGCTACGGTCTGCGGCGGCTATATGGCATTGCGCGCAGGCGATATCGAGGTATGTGACCCGATCGCCGGTGTTGCGATGGGGATGGTTCAAGAGGGGAATCGCCATGCGATATTGACCGACATTATGGGTCTTGAAGATCATGATGGCGATTTGGATTTTAAAGTGGCCGGTTCCAAAGAGGGCATTACGGCGATGCAAATGGATATCAAGCTGGGCGGTATCCATTTGGAGGTACTCAAAGAGGCGCTCTATCAAGCAAAAGAAGCGCGTGCTCATATCATTGACATTATGATGGCAAGCGAAGAGCATATTGAATTGAATGAAGGGACGTTGCCAAGTACCGATTTGTTTCATGTCGATCCGAGTTTGATCGGTGACATTATCGGTCAAGCGGGGAAAACGATCCGTGAAATAATCGAGCGTTTTGATGTAACGATTGATATTGACAAGAAAAAAGGTTCGGTTAAATTGACGGGGAAAAACCGCGAAGGGATCAAAGGGGCACGGGATCATATCGAAGGGATCACCAGCGGTGCCACTGCGGTTGAAAAAGTAGAGTATAAAGTAGGGGACATCGTCAACGGAAAAGTGAAAAAAATCGTTGATTTCGGAGCCTTTATCGAACTTCCGGGGGGAGTAGACGGACTGATCCATATCTCCAAACTCTCCGATGGGCATGTTAGCCGTGTCAGCGATGTGATTAAAGAGGGGGACGAACTGATGGTTGAAATCGTTGAATTCAAAGGGAATAAAATCGGGCTAGGCCGAGCTAAGTAATATTTTAGCTCCTCATCATTATAATTCGGCCTACAAAGTGATAAGTAGGGATACTATCCGAACGGACTTTGATTTTAATTTTGGAGATTACTCATGAAAAAAGTTCTTTTTCTTATGACGGCACTTGTTGCTGCAGCATTCGGTGCTGACGAAGCGGTAGCGGCTGTTGAAACTGTTGCTGAAGTAGCACCTGCTGCATCTGCAGACGTTGCTAACCAAATGCTTAAAGCGTATTCAATGATCGCTGCGGGTGTTGGTCTTGGTTTGGCTGCTCTTGGTGGAGCTATCGGTATGGGTAGCACTGCTGCTGCAACAATCGCTGGTACTGCACGTAACCCAGGTCTTGGCGGAAAATTGATGACTACTATGTTCATCGCTCTTGCTATGATCGAAGCACAAGTTATTTATACACTTGTTATCGCTCTTATCGCTCTTTACGCTAA
>DASUMY010000059.1:0-7243 GCA_036277435.1 Sulfuricurvum sp. | reverse complement strand
ATACTTCATGCATGTATATAGCCGTTCTTTTCTCGCATTGTTCGTTGCCCTGCTGATACATGGGGTATTGATTGCTGCTTTGTTGATTTCAAATCGTACTCAGAATCCAGTACCTATCAAAGAACGTTTCATTGCCGTTTCTTTGCACCATTCATTGCCCACTCCCCCCTCAATGCCTTCAAGTGTAAGTAAAAAGACGCTCTCTATGAAGCAGCAAAACACTATTCCCCTCCCTTCGGCAGTAATACCAACAACGAACAAGCCTACAGAGGAAAATCTGCGCACTACTGATCCCCTTCTCCCCATCACGAAAGAGCAATTGCCCGATCTATCCAAATCCATCCAACGCCATTACGGCGATGATTTTTTTACTCTTACGGCGGGCGAGCAGCACTACATTCTTAATAATTTGCAAAAAATACGCCGTATCAATGACATCGTCGGAAACCGGCTTCTGCAAACTAAATCTCAAGAAAACCTCGAGAATAGAGACAACAACTATGTCGAATTTTATCTGCATCCCGATGGAAGTATCTCAGAGCTGTCACTCCAAAATGAGAGAACCGATTCACTCTTGGATGAGCTGACACTCGAAACGATCGAACTTGCCCATACACAGTACCCCAAACCGGAGCAAAAGACGTTGATACGGATCCGAGTTTTTATTTTAGTGAAATAGCCCGAACGATTAATCGTCATAGGCTATAATGGTGCCATTATTATCAGATGGATTTTTTAAAACAGCATGCACAAAACCAAATCTTTTTCACTTTACGCCTTTATCATTGCTGTTCTGGTTCACCTTGTTGCCGTACTGTTATTAGCCTTTATTGAAAAAATAACACCGCCGCCTCCTCCCCCTCCAGTGGAAAAAGAAAAACCAGCCGAATCGCGATTTAAACTCTCTCTCAAAGAACGCCCTCAAGCACCCAAAGAGGCGCTGGTTAAAAACGATATCCCAAAAATATCCAAAGCGCGCCCGATGCCCAAGGGGGAGCAGCTCCAAACTCCGACACCTCAGCATAAGCCTCAACCCAAACTAGAGACAAAACCGCAACCGGCTCCATCACTGCCGATGCCTCAAAGTGTAACCGTTCCCAAAGAAACAACGCTACCTGAATCGAAAAAGGCTTTTGAGCGTCATGTCGCCAAAGAAGTGGCGGCCATCGAGCGAAAACCGCAGCCTAAAAAAGAGTTCAGTCTCTATGACACCTTCTCAAAAGCCGATCCGGAACCCCGAGCATCATCGGGTTCCATGACCAAAGTCAGCGACAGTATCCAAAAACTGTATGGTGATAAATTTGGAGAACTCTCCGAGGGGGAGCAAAAATACATTCTAGACAATCAAGAGGTGATGCGGCGCATTACCCAAAGTGTTTTAGACCGCTACGGACGTTCTAAAATCCCCGATCATCTTCGTGTCGATGAAACCAATATGATCGAATTCTATCTCCATCCCGATGGGCATATATCCGATATACGCTTTTTAAAGAACAGCCGTTTCGCCATTTTGGATGACACCACCAAAGAGACGATCGAAATTGCGTACGGACAGTATCCTCGCCCTGCCCAAAAAACACTGATACGCTATCGGGTCTGGTACAATCTACGCTAAGGTCTTGAGGACGGCCAGTGCCCCCTTGTAGATCGGTTCGTCAATAAATCCGTACCGCTCGTCGACAAATCCGGTGATCCCCCTGGCTGCATGCTCTTCAAACTGTTTCACGATCGTACGGCACCGTTGAATCTCACTCTCACACTCTCCGAAGACCTCATTAATAGCCTGCGCCTGATCGGGGGTAATACACCCTTTGGCATCCAATCCGATTCTTTTTTCCAACTCCAGCCATTGACGCAGTCCGTCACTATTTTTGTAGTCCTGATAGACAAATGAGACCGGTTTTACCCCACAGGCTCGGGATGTAATCAAAAAGTGGGACAGCATGTACTGAATGGTCGGATTGTTAGGGCTCAATAAACTCTGTGAAAGCCCCAAATCGGCGAAGAGATCGAGAATGCCCAGATAAAACGCTTTGACCCTCATATGACAGGCCAGGCTTCCCAATGCCAGCCACGCTTCCTTCGTTTCGATCGAGAGATGCACTTCGATACCTTCATCAATCAGTTCAAGGGCCAAACGTACCTCTTCAACGCTTCGGATTTTCGGGATGCGAATGGCATCAGGCATAAAAGGATTGAGATACGCTATCTCCTCTGCGCCCCCCTCGTCCAGCGCATTGATACGCACTACCAATTTTTTATCTAAAGAGGGGAACGTTGCCAAAGCGATACCGCATAAACGCAATGCATATGGCTTTTGTGCCGGACTAACCCCATCTTCGAGATTCAGGATAATGCAGTCGGCATTCAAGGCTGGGATTTTGATCAGATGTTTGAGATTATGTGTTGAGAGCATCAAGCATGCGCGAAAATGCAACGAGCGGTTTTGAAGCCGCTGTGTCGGAGAGGCAAATTGTTCAAGAGCCTCTAGATCCTGGCTCTCAATGTGTCTATTGAGGTTTTCGATGTCGTAAAGCGGCACGTTTGAACTCTTCGCGATGGAGATAATAGTAGAGGGTCTGAACTTCGGTATCGGTCAGATAATAACGGGGCATCCCGACAATTTTACTGTTCACGGCATGATAGAATTGAGAAAAAGGGATTTTGTTAATCGGTTTTCCCTCAAATACTTTCCGTTCCCCTTTATCCTTGTACTCAGCGATTCGTCGCCCCTCGCCCGCTTCACCGTGGCACAAATGGCATCCGATACCTCTGGGATTGTGGTAGAGACTTGCGGCGTACTCCTCTTTGGTGATAAACGAAGCGGCACCGCCTATCTGAACCGTGACCAACAAAGCTAACAGTGCTCTCACATCATCCCTTTAACCATTTATTAGTCTTTTGTCGGTATCATACCTAAAAACAATTTTACGGTGACTAAATGCAGCTCCTTGACGGTAAATCCCTCGCGAAAAAAATTGAAGAAAACGTTTCATTGGAAGCCAAAGAACTCAAGAACCGGACGGGCAGAGTACCCGGTTTGGCAGTTATTTTGGTCGGTCATGATCCTGCCAGCCAAGCGTATGTCGGCATGAAGAAAAAAGCATGTGATCGTGCAGGATTTTATTCAGTGACCCATGAAATGCCCGATGACATTTCGCAAGATGCCATCATCAATACGATTGAGATGATGAATCTCAATCCTAATATTGACGGAATCTTGATCCAGCTGCCCTTGCCAAGCCATATTGATACGACTAAAATCCTCGAAGTCGTTGCTCCCTCCAAAGATGTGGACGGTTTTCATCCCTACAATGTTGGACGTTTGGCAACGGGATTGGACGGATTTGTCCCCTGCACCCCCTTGGGAGTTATGAAACTCTTGAACGAATACAACATCAATCCCAAAGGGAAAAATGCTGTTATCGTCGGTGCATCGAACATCGTCGGTAAACCGATGGCAGCCCTTTTGCTCAACGCGAATGCCACCGTCACAATTACCCATATCCATACCAAAGATCTCAAAGCCCATACTCTCGAAGCAGATATTTTGCTCGTCGGTGCTGGGGTTATCAATCTAATCAAAGAGGATATGGTCAAAGAGGGAGCAATCGTTGTCGATATCGGTATCAACCGCACGAGCGACGGACGTCTTGTCGGGGATGTCGATTACGATGCCGTTGCCCCGAAAACCTCCTATATTACTCCCGTACCCGGAGGCGTAGGTCCTATGACGATCGCTATGCTGCTTTCCAATACCCTTAAAGCAGCCCAAAATCATGTGAAAGAACGTTAAATGAAGAAAAAAATTCTCGATAGCCTAGTCAAAACCTACCATTTTTCAAATACATGGACCGGTACGATTATCATTGTACTGTTTGTCATCTTTTTCATAGCGCAGGCCTTTCGTATCCCTAGCGGATCAATGAAAGATTCGCTGTTAATCGGCGATCATCTGTTTGCCAAAAAATTTGCTTACGGGATTTCAACCCCCCATCTTCCGTTTTTGGAAATACCTCTTATTCCGGGTACTGACGGTCACATCCTCGACGGGGATGAGCCTGAGCGCGGCGATATTGTCATTTTCCGTTATCCGAATGATCCAAAACTTCATTACGTCAAGCGCTGCGTTGCTCTTCCGGGGGATGAACTGTTCGTCATGGACAAAGTCCTCTATCTGCACCCTCACGAAGGAGATGAGTACGCCCGCAAAGCGTTTGCCGGCTACGAAATGGTGAACGTTCAGGGAAAATTGTGGGTCAAAGATCCCTATACACAAGAGCATCCGGGGATTCATCACGATGAGCGCATCGTTGATAACGGCGTATTTCCGATCGAAATTTTCAATTTCGGTCCGATCGTTGTTCCTGAAAAACAATATTTCATGATGGGGGACAATCGCGACCACTCGAATGACAGCCGTTTCTGGGGAGCCGTTCCCTATGGCCTCATCGAAGGGACTCCATGGTTTGTCTATTTCAGTATTGATGACAATTATGAAGTACGATGGGACCGTATTGGTAAAACCCCGTATGATTTAGAACAAAAAGAGCCGTTAACACGAGCACAAGAACAACGGATGAAAGAAGACGCCAACGATAATGAACTTTATTGATCTGCTTGGAATCGCCTCGGCCATTGTTGCCCTTCTCATCGCCATTATCGGTCATGAGATCATGCACGGTTGGGTCGCTTACAAATACGGTGATCTGACTGCCAAACAACATGGCCGTCTGAACATCAATCCGATCGTTCATATTGATCCTTTTGGCTCTATCTTAGTCCCGTTAATGACCTATTTTCTCCCGATCCTTTTGGGGGCCGGAAGCGGTTTTCTATTCGGATGGGCCAAGCCGGTTCCGGTCAATATGCACACCGTCATCCGCAACGGCGGATACAATGCAGCCATGCAGGTGAGTTTGGCCGGTATCGTCTATAATCTTTTCTTGGCAACACTGTTTTCGGTCATTCTAAGCGCGATGCATGAACCGACCCAGCAAGAGAGTCTTGCCTATGTATTTTCGCTCATGCTGGTCATCTCTCTTATCCAGATCAATGTGGTTCTGGCTGTATTGAATCTTTTGCCGATACCAGGGTTTGACGGTGCCCATTTCGTCAGCTATGTGGCATTAAAATCGGGAGTTTACAAGGTCGCTGAATTTTTTGCTAAAGCCGAACCTTATGGAATGATTGTTATCATCATCATTTTAATGACGCCGCTGAAAGTGCCTTTGTTAGTTTGGCCCACGCAAACATTACTCAATCTTTTGCTCAGTTGAAGGGAATAACCATGAAATTTTACATTGCGACCGATCATGCCGGAATTGATCTCAAAAATTTTACCGTCGAGCTTTTGCGCACCAAGGGACACGACGTAATCGATTTAGGTCCGTTTGATAAAGAGAGAGTCGACTATCCGGACTATGCGGTAAAAGTGTGTGAACATGTCCTTGCCGATTCAGGATCACAAGGGATATTAATCTGCGGTTCGGGCATTGGTATGTCTATGGCTGCCAACCGTTTTCACGGTATCCGTGCCGCATTATGCCATGATGCCTACACCGCCAGTGTTGCACGGGGCCATAACGATGCCAATGTGTTGTGTTTTGGAGAGCGTATCGTCGGTCAAGGGGTTGCCGAATCGATTATCGATGCATGGATTGCCGGAACATTTGAAGGCGGACGTCACTGCGGACGTGTGGATAAAATCGAAGCTATCAAAGGATAAATATGTTTCTAGAGTGGTCATTGCTTACCATTGTCACATTGGGGGCACTCTTCTTCTTAGTCAAAATGTTCTATTTTAGAAGCATTACCGTCAAAGAGCAGCGCTCCAGCGAGATGATGAAACTGACCCTCAAAGAAGCGGAGATCCTCATTCGAAAATATCAAATTCAATTGCAGCGCGCCTTGGGGAATGTGGATATTTTAAGTGAAGAGCTGAATAATTTACGTAATGAAGTAAAAACCCTCAAGCAGCGTAATTCGAAATACCGTATCGATACCGACCGTCTCCAGCAAAAAATCGGAGAGCTTGAAGGGCGTATTGACGCTTTGATTTAATGTGCATGCCGAAAAGATGGCTGCAATCGCCATTGTGGCGCACCAGATTGCCTCACGTCGAGGCTGACACTTTACAAAGGAGATTTCATGACACTCAGCATGCAGGACAAGGCAATTTTGATGGAATCCATTCGTGATGTTCACGATTTTCCAAAACCTGGTATTGTTTTCAAAGACATTACGACTTTGCTTGCGAATAAAGATGCGTATGCACTTTTGATGAAACACCTGTACGAACGCTACAGCACCTACAACCTTACGCATGTAGCAGGGATTGATGCGAGAGGATTTATATTCGGTGCGGCCTTGGCACAGATGCTGGGTGTCGGTTTTGTCCCTATTCGTAAAAAAGGGAAACTCCCCTATACAACCGTTTCCGAAAAATACGCGCTCGAATACGGTGTCGATGAAGTAGAAGTCCATATTGATGCCTTTTCGAATGTAGAAAACCCGAAAGTTCTATTGATTGATGATTTGATTGCTACGGGGGGGACCGCCTACGCTGCTGCTAGTTTGATCAACAAAGTAGGGGCACAGTGTGTCGAAGCCTGTTTCGTCATGGGACTTGATTTTTTGAACGGTCAGTCAAAATTAAATGAAGTTGTAAATGTTTATACCGTCATAGGAGTCGATTAATGTATATTCCCTCGCCCTCAAAATTTGATCCTCAAAACGGCCATTTCGGCATTTTTGGGGGACGCTATGTTCCCGAAACCTTGATGCCGGCCCTTTTGGAGTTGGAGCAAGCGTATAATGAGATCCGATTTGACGAAACCTTTTGGAAAGAAGTAGATGGTTATTTGACGGATTATGTCGGCCGCCCTAGCCCACTGTACTATGCGGCCAATCTCTCTGAAGAGTTGGGTGCTAAAATTTATCTCAAACGAGAAGATCTAAATCATACGGGTGCGCATAAAGTCAATAATGTTATTGCACAAGGGCTGATGGCAAAACGGTTGGGTAAAAAGAAAGTGATTGCCGAAACCGGCGCAGGACAGCACGGTGTCGCTACCGCTACGATCTCAGCACTGCTGGGTCTTGAGTGTGAGATTTTCATGGGGGCCAAAGACGTCGCACGCCAAGAGCTCAACGTGTTTCGTATGAAACTGCTGGGTGCGAAAGTTCATGCCGTAGAAAGCGGTTCCAAAACCCTCAAAGATGCCATGAACGATGCCATCCG
>DASUMY010000058.1:0-3138 GCA_036277435.1 Sulfuricurvum sp. | reverse complement strand
CGGAGCAATCAATACCGAATGAGAAGCGACGATAAATCGCCCCGATTCGGTAAAAATATTAGGATGTTCAACCCCTTTGGCATTCATGATTTCACGCAGCAAGAAGACAACGCTGTTGGAAAACTCTTCGAGGGTATAGTTTCGCAAACGGGTCGAGCTGTGTTGGGAATACTCGACGGCCAATCCTCCGCCGATATTGATCGCATTGAGTTTATCCGCCCCCATTTTTTTGAGTTCGGCATAAATATTTCCCGCTTCACGCAATACCCGTTTTAACGTCGAAATATCCTGCATTTGAGATCCAACGTGAAAATGGATCATCGTTAAGTGCTCTAGCATATGGCTCTCTTGAAGCATGCCGATCGCTTCGATAAGCTCTGTGGAGGTCAGACCGAATTTTGCACTCAGACCGCTGCTTTTTGCCCAAATACCGCTTCCTTCGCTTTGCAATCGGACACGAAAACCGATATTAGGGACTTTTAATCCGCATGATTGTGCCACGTCGATAATCCATTCCAGTTCACCCAGACCTTCAATGGTGATCGTGATGTCATGCCCCATTTGTGCGGCCATAAAGCCAAGCGTTACCATCTCTTCATCTTTGAAGCCGTTGACGGTTATCGGTGATCCAAGGGGGGTCTTTGCCATAGCGAGTGCGAGTTCCGCTTTTGAGCCGGCTTCGAGGCCGTAGCCGTATTTTTCGCCATGTTCGACAATCGCGTCGACAGCTTCGGGAAATTGATTGACTTTAAGAGGGAATACGGCACGAAAGTTACCTGTGTAATCATTTTCGAAAATGGCACGTTGAAAATTCGAATACAAAAGATCGATCTGTTTGCCGATCAAATGGGGGAAACGCAAGATGAGCGGTCCGCGCAGATTGGTTTTACGAATTTTTTGTGTAATTTCGATGAGTGACGGTGAACTTTTGTAATTGACCTTGACTTTGCCCTGGTCAATCATAAAATTATTTTCACCCCAGATATCGATACCGTAATTTTGCATTAGTGTCCTTTTAAGATGGCATCAAGTGAGATAGTAGTCTCTTTTTGCTCAAGCAAATCTTTAATCCATATCGAATTGGTGTTTCGTTCATTCTCGCCGATAACCGCACAATAGCGCGCATTGATACGATCCGCCCCTTTGAGATGCGCTTTGAGACTTTTGGCCTCGTATTCAACGACTGCCGTATCGGTTTGACGGTATTGTGCCGCACAATTGAGGATCAGGGGCAATGATTCACTCTCCATGGCACCAAAATAGTACCCTTCTCGCGCGGGCTCAGGCATGACAATCAGTTCCATGAGTCGCTCGATTCCGATGGCAAAACCAACCGCAGGGGTGGGCTTGCCGTCCAAAAACTCGATAAGACGGTCGTAGCGCCCGCCGCCGGCGATGGCACTTTGAGAACCGATGTCGTCACTGACAAATTCAAACGCCGTTTTGGAGTAATAATCCAATCCCCGGACCAGATGAGGATCGACTTCATAGTCAATGCCATGCTGGTCGAGTATCATTGTCAGGGTTTTGAAATCTGCATCGCACTCTTCGCACAGGTGTTTCATGAGTTTGGGTGCATCGGCGTATTGCATCTGGCATTTTCCGTTTTTACAGTCCAGAACCCGGATAGGATTGGTCAGTTTTCTGCGGACGCAATCCTCACACAACTCGTCGATGCACTCTTCGATAAAGGAGATCAGCTTTTGGCGGTATTGCGGCATACAGTTCATGTCGCCCAGAGAATTGAGTTTGAGACGATAGCCGATTCCCAGTGCCTTTAAGATATCGGCCACCATCATGATCATCATCGCATCTTCATAGACCGAATCGACGCCAAAACTCTCTACGCCGAATTGGTGAAATTCGCGCAGGCGACCTTTTTGGGGACGCTCATAGCGGAACATTGGGCCGTGGTAGTAAAAGCGGTGGATTCCCCCTTTTTTATCGAGCTTTTGCTGGATAAACGCACGTACAACGCCCGCCGTCCCCTCGGGGCGCAAGCAGACATCATTCCCCCCTTTGTCGGTGAACTGGTACATCTCTTTGCCGACGATGTCACTGGACTCTCCGACAGAGCGTTTAAACAGTGCGGTTTCTTCCAGCAATGGGGTCTCGACATAGTGAAATCCGTATCGTTTGGCGATGCGTGAGGCCGTTTGAATAAAATATTCGAAGCGCTCATAATCCGAGGCCAGAATATCATTCATACCGCGTAAAGATTGAATCATAAAGCTCCTTTGATGAGATTGGCAATCTCAAGTGTAATAGTATCGATCGATTGTGTGGCATCGATGAGATGGGTTTGAATCCCCAGTGCGTGGGCGGATGCGATCAACGCATCCTGAATATTAAGCAAATAGTCGATCCCTCGGGATTCGATGGCATCATGCTCTTTTTGGGACAATCGATAGGTCAGCTCCTGCGGCGTCAGCTGGAGAATAAAGACATGCTGCGGAAGAAGGTCATCGGTCGCTAAACGGTTCAGCTGCACAAGGGTATTCATATCACACACATGCTGCACGGTAGCGTACGCCACACCCGATACGCATGACCGATCGGAGATGATGAGGGCATCGGGGTTGGGGATAATAATCTGTGCCGTATGTTCAGCGCGATCGGCTAAAAACATAAACATTTCAGCGCGTTTGCTGCTCAAATCGCCGCCTAAAACCATGGAACGGATCGTCTGACCGACAGCGGTTCCTCCCGGCTCTTTCGTGAATAGGGCATCTGGAAAAAGAGAACGCAATGCCTGAATCTGTGTGCTTTTTCCGGCGGTATCAATCCCCTCTATGGCAATGTACATGATTTCATACTCCAGATAACATTTTGAACTGCCGGCGGAAGCAGGTGTTCCGTCTTTCCATTGAATTTGAGCAGATTGCGGACGATCGATGAACTGATGAACGCATGTCTGAGTTTGGGCATCAGATAGACGGTTTCGATATCGGGATCGAGCGAATTATTGAGATATCCCAGCTGCAGTTCGAATTCAAAATCGCTGACCGCTCGTAATCCGCGGATCAGTACGGTAGCATTGAGCGATTTGGCGAGTTCTACCGTCAGATTGTCAAATCCGACGACACGAACCCCTTTCATCTCTTTGACCGCCAGTTCTACCATCTTGACCCGTTCGCT
>DASUMY010000057.1:0-2819 GCA_036277435.1 Sulfuricurvum sp. | reverse complement strand
CTTGCGTAAAGGAGAGCGTGAATCGGTTGAAAATATTTTCAGAGTTCACCTCAAAGTCCCTCTTGTCGTTGCGGATGCATCTGCCGATTTCCTCGGTAAACTTGCGGGGGTAACAGACCCTGAAACGAAACGGAAGATTATTGGACATACGTTTATCGAAGTGTTTGAACGCGAAGCGAAAAAACATGAGGGGATCAAATTCCTGGCGCAGGGGACGTTGTATCCTGACGTGATTGAATCGGTTTCGGTCAATGGCCCTTCGGTAACGATCAAAAGCCATCATAATGTCGGCGGATTGCCCGATTGGATGGATTTCGAGCTGATCGAGCCGTTACGTGATCTTTTCAAAGACGAAGTACGCAAGCTGGGGTTGGAACTGGGTCTTCCTGAGGGGTTGGTCAACCGCCATCCATTCCCGGGACCAGGTCTAGCGATTCGTATCATGGGAGAAGTGAATCAAGCCGATTTGGCTATTTTGCGTGATGCGGATGCTATTTTGCTGGATGAGCTTAAAGCGAGCGGATACTATGCGAAAACGTGGCAGGCATTTGCCGTATTGTTGAATGTTAAAAGTGTCGGTGTCATGGGTGACAACCGCACCTATGACAATACCGTTTGTGTTCGTGTCGTTGAAGCGGTGGATGGGATGACGGCAACGTTTGCCCATCTGCCTCATACGCTGCTTGAGCGTATCAGCCGTCGTATTATCAATGAGGTTGATGGTATTAACCGTGTCGTATACGATATCAGTTCAAAACCTCCCGCAACGATCGAGTGGGAATAAGGCGCATTCTTGTGCGTCCGATCTATCTGATTTCCAAGACTCCGTATCCCGGAGTCGTCCATATCCCTCTTCTCTCTGTCCGTTTTTTTACCCCAACGATTGATTTTAGTGCTTATGACGGGCTTGTTTTTACCTCCAAAGAGGCGATTAAATCGCTGCACAACTATCCAGCAGAATGGAAGCAACTGCCCTGTATCTGTGTATCGGAGTCAACCGCCGCTGCCGCACGCGAAGCCGGAGTGCTTGAGGTTAAAAGTGGCGACGGATATGGCAGCTCGATTCCCAAACTGCTGGATGGGGAAGGGCGAAAATGGCTCTATCTGCGCCCCAAGGAGATCGCTACGGATTGGCCCGATCGGGCGAGAGAATCGGGTATTTTGCTGGATGAGGTCATTATGTATGAAACCGTTTGTGCAGAAGAAAAAACAGCAAAATGCATTGAAGCGAACGGGATATTGATTTTTACCTCCCCCTCCAGTATTGCGTGTTTTACTCAGCATCATGCTATATTGGCGACGCAGGATGTCGTGGTGATTGGAAAAACGACCCAAAAAGCACTTCCTAAGGGGATAAAATCGATACTAAGCGAAGCAACCAGTGTTTCTTCGTGCGTTCAAAAAGCCCGAGAAATAGCCGATATTTAAGCTTTTAGTATCCATATTAAGCTTTTTGAGGTTATAATTATTATCTCTGGGCGCAGCGATTAATCGCATTTGAGGGTTCTACATATACACTGAGCAGTATTCGTAGACATTCTGGTGTGTCGGTGGTCTCGTTTGAGCAGAATATGCGAGAGATTGCCGCCGGATGGATGCTCGATTTGCTTTTTTTACGCTTTGAGAACCAAAGCTACTGCGAAACGCCCGCCTGGGCTTTTATCTCATTTGAATTTCAATGCGGACTTGAAATGAGATAATAATCAATAAAACAAATTTTTTCTATAAGGTGTTGTATGCGTGTAATGGTAATCGGTAGCGGTGGGCGAGAATTTTCCATTGGAAGAGTGTTGAAACAAGATCCGGCCGTTACAAAGCTTTACTTCGCACCGGGCAACGGAGCAACACCAATGCTGGGCGAGAATATCGAGATTAACGATTATGATGATTTAGCCCAATTTGCGGTTGATAACGCGATTGATTTGACGATTGTGGGCCCTGAGGGACCGTTGAGCGATGGTGTCGTCGATGTCTTCAAATCTAAGGGGCTTGTGATTTTCGGCCCATCCAAAGCAGCGGCACAATTGGAGGGGTCAAAAGTTTACATGAAAAACTTTTTGGCCAAATACGGTATCCCGACGGCACGCTATATTCAAACGGACCATATTGAAACGGCATTCAAATTTATTGAAACGCTTCCTGTCCCTGTGGTTGTCAAAGCCGACGGTTTGTGTGCCGGCAAAGGGGTCATCATCGCGATGTCCCATGACGAAGCAAAGGTCGCCGTGTCGGAAATGCTGAGCGGCAAAGCGTTTGGAAATGCCGGTAAACGGGTTGTTATCGAAGAGTTTTTGGACGGGTATGAGCTTTCGATGTTTGCGCTGTGCGATGGCAAAGATTTTATTCTTCTCCCTGCGGCGCAGGATCATAAACGTCTTTTGGACAACGATGAGGGGCCAAATACAGGAGGGATGGGGGCGTACGCGCCTACGCCATTGGTGGATGACGTTATCTATGAAAAAGTCAAAGATCGAGTCGTCCGTCCGACATTAGCCGGAATGCAGGAAGAAGGAGCGCCGTTTGAAGGGGTTCTATTCATCGGACTGATGATTGTTAACGGAGAGCCCAT
Source organism: Sulfuricurvum sp. (assembly GCA_036277435.1). Lineage (GTDB taxonomy): Bacteria > Campylobacterota > Campylobacteria > Campylobacterales > Sulfurimonadaceae > Sulfuricurvum. The sequence goes on along the minus strand of DASUMY010000057.1, from coordinate 250 downwards.
TACGCTGGAATTTAATGTCCGTTTTGGGGATCCGGAATGTGAAATTTTGATGCCATTGCTGAAAACGCCGGCCAGTGAACTGTTTTACAAAGCGGCAACCAAACAGCTCGATACGCTAAAGGTTGAATTTCACAACCAATATGCCGTGGGTGTCGTGATGGCGAGTCGCAATTACCCGTATGACAATTCAGAACCTGCTGAAATCGTTGTGGATGAAATACACCATGATGAGATTCGTGAATACACCCAT
>DASUMY010000056.1:0-17455 GCA_036277435.1 Sulfuricurvum sp. | reverse complement strand
TTTTTTGCCGTTTTCCGGCTCGAAGAGCATGGCTTGAGCGTGAGTTGAATGTTTCGTTTGGCCAGGGGGAGTGTCAGGAATATGATGCCTTGATGCAAAAACTGGATCCTCAGAAAGTCACTCTTGTTTTCCCCAGTGCCCATATCAATTCCCCCGCATCGATGTTTGGACATACTTTTTTGAGGATCGATTCATCGATGGAGTCGAAGCTTATGTCGTATGCGATCAATTATGCGGCCCATACGGAAGATACCAATGGGCTTTTGTTTGCGTATAAAGGATTGTTCGGCGGTTACTACGGGTATTACTCAATGCTTCCGTATTATGAAAAGCTCAAGGAGTATCGGGACAGTGAATCGCGTGATGTATGGGAATACGATCTGAATTTGAGCCCGGATGAGGTGCGGGCGATGGTACGCCATATATGGGAATTGCAGCGGATTAACTCGTGGTATTTTTTCTTTGATGAAAACTGTTCGTACCATATGCTGTGGCTGGCTGAAATTGCCCGTCCGAGCGCTCATCTGAGAGAGTATTTTACCTATCATGTGATTCCTCCCGAAACGGTACGGGCATTTGAAGAGGAGGGGATGGTGAGCAGTAAGCACTATCGTCCTTCCAAACGTACGAAGCTTTTGGCCTATGAAAAACAACTGAGTGCAGATACGATGTTTATGGCAAAATCCTTGATATCGGGAGAGAAGGAAGCTAGTGCTATTCAGACGCTCGATGGTTCGGATAAACAGCAGCGCCGCTACGTATTGGAAGCATCGGCAGAAATGGTGGAGTATGACTATATTGAGGGAAAAATCACGAAAGAAGTCTATGCAAAACGTTATCATGACCTTCTGAGCCAAAGAGCAGCTTTGGGGCTAGGAGAGCCTTTGAACGTTGAGGCTAAACCCAATCCGGATACGGCTCATCATGCGGCGCGTGTTTCAATCGCGCAAGGGTGGTTTGACCATCGTTCACCGTTGTTGATAGGGTGGAGACCGGCATTTCATGATTTGCATGAAGATGATACGGGCCATTTAAGCGGTGCGCAAATCGAGTTTTTGGACATACAAGCGGGAATAGATCATGATACGGTGACGCTGGAAAGGCTGACACTCCTCTCCTTGGCATCGATTGCTCCGGTGAGCCATTTTTTCAAACCGTTTTCGTGGCGTATGAAGAGCGGATGGGATCGTGATTATGGTAATGATCGCCTTAGCTTTGTCACGCGCGTTGGGGCAGGGGCTGCTATCGGTGATGAAATGGCATTCGGATATTTTTTGAGCGAGCCGGAAGTGCGGTTGGGATTTAATACCGATGCCGGAATCGGATTGACGGCAGGCGGCGTAGTCAATTGGGGGTATCGGATGAAAACATTGGCGGAAGCAGGAAAGATATTTTATTGGGATGCTCCAAACCGAAATCACGGAGCGCTTACCCATCAATGGCAATGGAATGGATCGGGAAATTTATTTGGGCGTTATGAGGTTTCGGATCAAGCGGAACGAAACAGACGGATCAGCTTGGGAATCAACCTCTATTTTTAATATTTTTTTGGCATAATCGTTTTAATTCACGCATTGGAGCTAAAGTTTTATGTATATTCCTGAATCACGTTTTGCCTTATGGGCTGATTTTATTGAACGTTCCTTTTTGGATGAAGGATTTAAAGAGCTCATTTCAAAAGGGATCATTAATGGAGCAACGTCGAATCCGGCTATTTTTAAAAATGCGATATTGACCTCCAGTGCGTATAAAGAACAACTGGCAACATTGCGTGCATTGAGTCCAAAAGAAAAATATGAAGCTTTGGCTATTTTTGATATTCAAAAAGCTGCGGATATTCTCCGGCCTTTGTTTGATAGGGGAGATGATGGATATGTGAGTATCGAAGTCGATCCCTTTTTATGCGATGATGCCGAAGCGACGATTGCCGAGGGGGTGCGTTTGCATCAAACGATTGGACGCCCCAACGTTATGATCAAGGTTCCTGCAACGCCTGCTGGGTATCATGCGATGGAAGCATTGAGTTCGCAGGGGATTGCGGTGAATGCCACCTTGATTTTTTCCGTTGACCAAGCGCTGCAGTGTGCGCAAGCATTTGCCGCTGCGGCTCAAAAACGGGAGAGGGCGGCTGATAGTGTTATTAGCGTATTTGTCAGCCGCATCGATCGCGCCATCGATGAAACACTACGTGCACAGGGTGTGAAAACCGGCTGGATGGGGATCATTAATGCCGCTGATATCTATAATCGGGTGGAAGCGCTCAAGGTTCCGAGCTGCCGTGTTTTATTTGCCAGTACCGGGGTAAAGGGAGATGAATTTAGAACATCGTATTATATTGATGAGCTTTTAGCGCCAAACAGTGTGAATACGGCTCCCATTGCTACGATTGAAGCGTATGTTCAAGGAGGTGATCGGACGATTAAACTTCCCCTCTCTTCAGATGAGATTGAACGGCATCAACAGCACGTACGTGATGCCGGAGTGGATATGGATAGGGTGATTGCCGAACAGATACACGAAGGGCTTGAGGCATTTAAAATTGCTTTTGATGAAATTTTGAGTACATTGGAGTAAACGATGACAGACGAGGGAAAATTTAACGTTAATTTGGACGAACTCAATTTTGAAGTATTGAAAAAAATACGGGGATATTTGCGTCGCATGGTCGATGCGGGCGGAAGTGACCTGCATATTAAAGCCAATGGCGTCGTTCGTGCACGGGTCAATGGGGAAATCATCCCCTTGTCGGGGGAAATTCTCTCCAAAGACGATGCGCTTATTTTTGCTAAAGAGCTGCTGCGTACCCGTTTTCAAGAGCTGGTTGAGAAAAAAGAGCTGGATTTAGTTTATCCGTTCGATGAGCAAACCCGATTTCGTATTAATATCTTTTTTCAAATGGAGGGGATATCGGCTGTTTTCCGTCTTATCCCTGTGAAAATTTTGACGATTGATGAGCTTAGTTTGCCTGAGGTTGTTCACAGTTTTGCGGCAATGGAACGGGGGCTTGTTCTTGTGACCGGGGTTACGGGGAGCGGGAAATCGACGACACTTGCGGCAATCATCAATGAAATCAATTGGAATAAGCGCAGACACATTATTACGATCGAAGATCCGATCGAGTTCGTTCATAAAGATCGAAAATGTATTGTCAATCAGCGCAGTATCGGTCAAGATACCCTTAGTTTTGGAAATGCCCTGCGTGCGGCACTTCGTGAAGACCCCGATATTATCCTAGTCGGAGAGATGAGGGATATGGAGACGATTGAAATTGCGTTACATGCGGCAGATACGGGACACTTGGTTTTTTCAACCCTCCACACCCTCGATGCAAAAGAGACGATTAATCGTATTGTTTCCGTATTTCCCTCCGTTGAGCAAAATCGTGTCCGAATGACGCTTGCCGCCGTTATCAAAGGGGTTATTTCTCAGCGTCTAATCCCCACTGTTGACGGAAAACGGGCGGCTGCATTGGAAATTTTAGTCCGTACGGCCCGTATTGAACAGCTGATTGCCGAAAATCGTGATTTTGAGATTCCGGATACGATTGCTGAGGGTAAAGAACTGTATAAATCGCAAACCTTTGATCAGGGGATTTTAGATCTGTATCTTGCAGGGCGGATAACAAGAGAGGATGCGTTGAAGAATGCTACCTCACCATCGGATTTGAAACTGCATATGGAAGGGCTGACCGGCACGATTGATAAAAATCATATAGGTCAAGACAATGAACCAAAAGAGTTTGATGAACGCGATTTGATCGGCCTTAAGCAATAGAAGAAGGGTTTAGAATAAATTAACTTATTTTTAAGTATAATTCGCCTCATTTTATTTTGAAGGACACACTATGCTAGAAGGCATTATTAGAGAGAGTATTGGCAAACCCGCTACAAAAGCGTTCCGCCGCGATGGTTATCTTATTGCCAACATCTACGGGAAAGGGCTTGAAAACATTCATGCTGCGTTCAAAATGAACGACTTTATCCGTACGGTACGTAACAAAGAGACGGTTGCTTTTCCTGTCAATGTAGGCGGAAAAGAGATGAACCTTGTAGTTCAAGGGTATGAGTCTCATCCAGTTTCTGGAAATTTGTTGCATGTCGATTTGATGATAGCACAACCGGGTGTTGTTACGCATTATCATATCCCTGTTAAACCAGTGGGCACACCAATCGGTCTCAAAAACAAAGGTATGTTGTTTGTTGCTAAAAAACGTCTTCGCGTTAAAGCGGCAATCGAAAGCATTCCAAACTTTATTGAAATCAACGTTGCACCACTTGATTTAGGTGATTCTGTATTGGTTCGTGATTTACCATGCATTGAAAATGTTAAGTATACTGATTCAGAGCGTGTTTCGGTTCTTAGTATCATCAAAGCGAAATAATTATGCTTATCGTCGGACTGGGTAACCCCGGCTCGGCTTATGCACACACACGCCATAACGTCGGCTTTATGGTTATTGATGAACTGCTGCGTCGTCATAGCAGTGTAAATGTTTCGAAGAGCTCCTTTGAAGGGGAGTTGTTTAAAATGTCTACCCACTTTCTTCTCAAACCCACCACCTATATGAACCTATCCGGCAAATCGATCCTCGCGGTTAAAAATTTTTATAAAATCGATCAAGTGATTGTGATTCATGATGATTTGGATCTTCCTTTTGGCGCATTGCGCTTTAAACGAGGCGGCGGACATGGCGGGCACAACGGATTGAAATCAGCCGATGCGGCGATTACACCGGATTATACCCGCGTACGAATGGGGATCGGCAAACCGGAACACAAGTCCCAAGTTGCCGATTATGTCCTTCACCCTTTTTCTTCCGATGAAGAGCCACATTTAAAAAAATGGATTGCCGCTGCAGCAGATGCTGTGGAACGTTTGCTTGATACCCCGTGCGATGAGGTGGCGTCAAAGTGTTCTATCAAAGGTTTACAGGTATAATTAGCGCTATTTAACGTTAGCTGGGTGATTATGCTCTTTTTTAGAACGGTATCGTTTTTATATCTTCGCTATATTGCGATTATTCTTATCGCTCTTACCAGTTTCATGGTGGGATTTGATTTATTGGGGAATGCGTCAGAACTTCCTCGTTCGGCCAACTTGGTCATCATTTATCTGGTCTATAAATGGCTTTATGCCATTGATATGATGCTCCCTATTTCGTTGGTTTTTGCGTTTATTGCAACGATTGTAGAACTGATTCGGTCTAATGCATTAACCGCTTTTTATGCTCTCGGATATTCACGTCTTAAATTTATGGCTCCCTTTAGTGTGGTCGCTGTTATGTTGATTATGATTCATATTCTTGCCCATACGACCTCGTTCGCACGAGCCAATGAATATGCCGATAACTTGAGAGAATCGTCTCAGCTGTTGATACCTACCGATAATCTTTTTTTTACCCATGAGGGGAATTATATTTATTTTGGAAACCTTGACCCCTTAACGCAAAAAGCACAGACCATCCGTATCTTTAGCTTTGATCATAAAGTGTTAAAAGAAGTCTTAAGTGCCCAAGAGGCCTATTATCAAGATCACTATTGGATTATTCAAAAAGCGCATATGATCCGCCCTCCCTCCTCGCTTGATCTGAAAGGAAAAGGGATCGTGTTGAAAAATGCCGATACGATCCAAGTGCTGCCTAATTTCAGGCCGAAAATTCTCGATCAGATTTATGAGGGGAAAGTCAATTTTACCATTACCGATGCATGGGATGCGATGAAACTTCTGAAATCGCAAAATGTTGATCTTTCCAAGGTAAAAAGCTCGTTGTATCGCACTTTTATTACCCCTTGGTTCGCTTTTTTTATGATGATTCTTGTCTATTCGTATGCGCCAGTAGGATCACGGTTTTCGAATCTTTCCCTTTATAGTTTTGGTGGAATACTGGCAACGTTGATTGTCTGGGGATTGTTGTTTATCGGTGGAGAACTTGCTATTAATAAAACACTTTCTGCTGAAATGGGGATCTTGGCTCCCATAGGATTGCTTGCGGTATTGACGGCGCTACGTCTAAGCAGATTTAAGATAAAATCGCACAAAAAATTAGTACAAAAAGGTTAACACGTGATCCAATTTCAGGCTTTGGCACAAACCTACGGAACGCCTTTATACGTTTATGATTTTGATGCGATGAAAGCGCAGTTTGAAGCGCTTAAAGAAGCATTTAGAGGTCGAAAATCAATCCTTGCCTATGCGGTAAAAGCGAATTCCAATCTAAGCGTTATTAAACATTTTGCTGAACAAGGTTCGGGTGCCGATTGTGTTTCGATCGGCGAGGTTCGCCGTGCGCTGATGGCCGGTGTTCCGAAATACCGCGTTATTTTCAGCGGTGTGGGAAAACGGGACGATGAGATTCGTGAAGCGATTGAGAGTGATATTCTGTATATCAATGTGGAGAGTGAAGGGGAATTGTCGCGTGTTGAAGCGATTGCCCGTGAATTAAATCACAAAGCCCGTATCAGTATCCGTGTCAATCCCAATATTGATCCTCAGACCCATCCGTATATTTCAACTGGATTGCATGATAACAAATTCGGGGTTGAAATCGATGCGGCGAAGCGGATGTATATCCACGCAAAAAACTCTGATAATCTCGATCCTGTCGGAATCCATTTTCACATCGGAAGTCAACTGACTCAGTTGGAACCGATTTATGAAGCGGCGGTTATTGTCGCCGATTTGTTGCGTTCTTTAAGTGCGATCGATATCGAACTTAAATTTTTTGATATCGGAGGGGGGCTTGGCGTACGTTATAAAGATGAAACGACCATTGCTCCATATGACTATGCGCAAGCGATCCTCGGTGCCCTCAAAGGGATCGATGTAACGATTGTTTGCGAACCGGGACGATTTTTGACGGCCAATGCCGGCTACTTCCTGACAAAAGTACTGTATGAAAAGCAAAATGGAGCAAAACGGTTCGTCGTCGTGGATGGTGCGATGAATGATCTTATCCGCCCCAGTTTGTACAACGCGTATCACCGGATTGAAGCGATAGAGAAAACAGGAGAGGAAACTCCTGTTGATGTTGTCGGTCCTGTGTGTGAAAGTGGAGACTTTTTAGCGAAAAACTATCCTCTTCCTGCTATGGAGCATAACGATTTATTGGTGGTGCACAGTGCCGGAGCGTATGGCTTCGGTATGGGGAGCAATTACAATACGCGAGGGCGTGCGGCAGAAATTGCGGTTGAAAACGGGGAAGCGCGTTTGATCCGTCAACGTGAAAATTTCGATGATTTAATAGCGTTAGAGCGAGAGTATCTGTAATGTTTCTGATTGACGTACAAGGAACATTGATCGATGATAACAACAAAAGCCCCATTCGGGGTGCTGCGGCGTTTATTGATCATCTGAATACGTCACATATCCCTTATATGGTGATTACCAACAGTACCAAATACCCCAGTGCCGAATTTTTGGCCTATCTGAATTCGATAGGACTGAATATTCCTAAAACGCATTACCTTGATCCCCTTATGGTTCTTGAACGTTTTGTTGATTCGGAGGATAACATAGCAGCCTATGGCTCCAGCGCTTTTTTAGAGGTGCTAACGTCAATGGGATATACCCTTGATTATGTCAATCCCAATGTCGTTTTGGTTGCTATCAAAGAAAAATTTACGGCCGATGAATACGCGCAGATGATAGAGTTTATTTTATCGGGTGCGCGTCTGATCGGAATGCATGAAACGTCATTGTATGTGAAAAACGATAAACGCTATCCGGGTGTGGGTGCCATTTTGAAAATGTTAAAATTTGCAACGTCGGCCGATTATACAGTGGTTGGAAAACCAAGCGGAGCTTTTTTTACAGAAGCCTTGGATCGATTGGTTCAACAGGATGCGGATGTCCGTTTGAGCGACATCACCATTATCAGTGATGATATGACGGGTGATCTCATCGGTGCGCAGGCCTTGGGTATGAGAGGGATATTTGTTTTAAGCGGCAAATACCGTTCTGCCGAAGAGATTTTGCCCAAATTGGGTGTAGATCAACAGCCTTATGCCGTATATGCTGATATGCAAGAGGTATTGGAGAGTTTATGAATACACTAGAAGAGTGCCGAAGTCGTATTGATGCCTTGGATAATGAGGTCATTTCCCTGCTGAATCGTCGAATGGAAGTTGTCCGACGGGTGGGTGAAATCAAGCATGAAAACAAGGGCGCTATATATCGCCCTGAGCGTGAAAAATCCATTATCGACCGTTTGAGCCGGCTGAGCCTTGAAAGCGGGGGATTGCTGAACCGTCCGGCTATTGAAGCGATCTTTTTAGAAATCTTTGCTGTTGCGAGGAACTTAGAATTACCCGAGCGAATCGCGTATTTGGGGCCGGAGGGAAGTTTCACCCACCAAGCGGCGGAATCTCGTTTTGGAGCCATGAGCGACTATCTCTCTTTGGGTTCGATTGAAGCTGTTTTTAAAACACTTGAAGCAGGGCGTGCGAAATTCGGAGTCGTTCCGATCGAAAACAGCCGTGATGGCGTTGTCGGAGAAACTCTTGATTTACTGGGCAAAAGCAGTGTTAAAATCGTAGCGGAACTTTATATGCCCATCCATATGGCATTTGCAACCAAAGCCGAAAAGCTGGACCAAATCAAAAAAATATATTCCAAAGACAAAGGCTTCGGTCAATGCCGAGACTTTTTGATGGAACATGGATTGGATCGGATAGAACATATCCCGGTCGAATCGACGGCTAAAGCAGCGGTACTGGCATCCAAAGATCCCGAAGCGGCTGCTATTTGTTCTCACATCGCGGCAAAATTGTATGGCGTACCGACACTGTTTGAAAACATTGAAGATGCTCATAACAATGCGACCCGTTTTTTTATCCTCAGCGATTTTAAAAATGCCCCCAGTTCGGAAGATAAGACCTCTATTCTGGTGCGCTTAAAAGATGCCCAGAAAGCAGGGGCCCTGGTCCATTTCTTGGAAGATTTTGATAAAGTGAATATTAATCTTAGTAAAATCGAGAGCCGTCCTTCGAGGGAAAATGACGGATTCGGCTATTGGTTTTTTATTGATTTTTTTGGCCATATCGATGAGCCTAGAGTTCAGGAATTGCTCAAGAACCATGCAGATGAAGTAACGTGGCTGGGAAGCTATGTAAAGGGAGAGTTATGAAATTTAACAGTGCATTAGAGACCATTAAAACCTATGAAGCGGGTAAGCCGATTGAACTGGTCGTGCGTGAATATGGGATTGATAAAGATCAAATTGTAAAATTGGCCAGTAATGAAAATCCGTTTGGATGTTCACCCAAAGTAAAAGAGGCGGTTCGCTCAATTATCGATAATATGTCTTTGTATCCCGATGATTCGATGGTGAAACTGAAAGATGCGCTGAGCGAAAAATATGGCATACAAAAAAATGAGATGGTTATTGGGGCGGGAAGCGATCAGGTGATCGAATTTGCGATTCATGCAAAAGCACATGCGGGCTCAAAAGTGTTGATGAACAGCGTTACTTTCGCGATGTATGAAATTTATGCGAAGCAAGTAGGGGCAGTCATTGTCCGTACGGCGTCAAGAGAGCATAATATGGAAGAGTTTTATGCCCTGTATCAAGAACACAAACCCTCTATTATCTTTTTATGTACCCCTAACAATCCGACAGGGGATGCGCTTGATGCAGAATCAATGCTCGCTTTTATCGAAAAAATCGATAATGATACGCTGGTTATTGTGGATGGAGCCTATATGGAGTATGCGCGCTTCAAAGATCCTTCCAAAGCCGTTGAGCCTCGTGATCTCGTACAGCGATTTGAGAATGTTCTGTTTCTTGGGACGTTTTCTAAGGCGTATGGTCTAGGGGGAATGCGCGTAGGATACGGCATTGCACAGCATCACATTATTGAAAACCTTTATAAAGTACGTCCTCCGTTTAACATCACGACGTTGTCACTTGAAGCGGCATCCGTAGCATTGGAAGATGAGGCGTTTGTAGAGGAATGCATTGCCGACAATTTCAGTCAGATGAAGCGGTATGAAGCGTTTGCAGACCATAAAAAGATACAATTGATCGATAGTTATACGAATTTTGTGACATTATCGCTTCCTGAAGCCAAAAATTCATCTCAAATTGCCCAAGAATTATTAAAAAAGGGTATGATTGTACGTGATTTAAGCAGTTATGGATTGAATGCTATCCGTGTGACGATTGGTACGGAAGTGCAAAATAGTCGATTCTTCGAGCTCGCAGAGCCGTTATTATAATTATTGATATAGGTACAAATGGATTTCAAGGCTCTTTTTTCTCAATTGGTCGTTTTGTTTGGCAGGTTAACGCAAGCCCAAAAAACGATCATCGGTGCTGCTGTTGCCGGAATTGTCGCATTTCTCATCTTTTTAGTTGTCTACACTGCCGATCCAAAAGAGAGCAGTGAGGAGGGGTATCAGGTTCTTTTTGAACAGTTGACTCCTCAGGATGCCGCGCAGGTCGTTCAGCAACTTGAAAAAGATAAAATTCCGTATCGAATTCCTAGAGACAATGTTATTGAAGTACCCAAAGAGGTTGTTTATAAAGAACGTATCACGATTGCGTCGATGGGGATTCCCAAAGAGGGGCATGTCGGCTTTGAATTGTTTGATAAACAGGAATTCGGAGCGACGAGTTTTGACCAAGAGGTAAAATTTCGACGCGCGCTTGAGGGGGAATTGGCCCGCTCCATTGATTCCTTATCCCCGGTTGAAAAGTCAAGTGTTTCGCTTGCTTTGCCGAAGGAGACGCTGTTTGTCTCTGAAGAAGTTCCTCCCTCTGCTTCGGTTATGGTCCAGTTGTATGCCGATCGAAAACTAACCCCCAAACAAATTCGAGGTATTAAAAAGCTGGTCGCTTCAGCGGTACCAAAATTGACGCCGGAAAATGTCACCTTGATCGATTCTGAAGGGGAAAGTTTAGGGGACAACAGTGCTGATGCCATGATGGGTGAGCTTTCTCAAATGCAGCAGCAATATAAAACCAAAGAAGAGAAAAAGCAGGAAGAAAAAATTATTAACGTCCTTTCTCCTTTTATCGGGGGGAAAGACCGCGTTGTTGCAAAAGTGACGATTGAATACGATTTTTCGGAACAAAGTTCAACGTCTGAAAAATATGACCCTGAAAATGTTGTCCGCAGCGAACAAACATTGGAAGAAAAGCGCGATGGTCAAACCCCGCCTCAAGTGGGGGGTGTTCCGGGTGCCGTAAGCAATATCGGTCCGGTCGAGGGGCTGAATGCTCAAGGTGCAGGGGAGAAATACGAAAAAACCACGGGGACAACCAACTACGAAATTTCGAAGACGGTATCAACGACCAAAATGGAATTTGCACGTATCAAGCGCATTACGGCTGCCGTTGTTGTTGACGGAAAATATGAGCTGAAAAAAGGGGCAGATGCAGTTGATGGGGAAGAAGTATCCTACGTTCCTTTGGATCAAACCCAAATTGACGCCATCACCTCACTGGTTAAACAATCCATCGGCGTAGATGACACACGCGGCGATTTGGTGACGGTGCGTAATTTTGAATTTCAGAATTCAAAAGATGCATTGACCCCCAAAGATACCGCCTCTAAAACATCAGAATTTTTCAACACGTACATTAATCCGCTGATGCCGATTTTGAAATACATATTGGTCGCTATTATTTTGTTCATAGCGTACAAAAAGATTATTCTTCCCTTTGCCGATCGTATGTTAGAATTCACCCGAGAAGAAGAAGAGTATGAAAAGCCAATATTGGATATCACGGATGACGAAGATGAAGATCTGATTGAAAAAGTCCAGCAGATGCGTAAAAAAGTCGAAAATCAGCTTGGTATTGGGGATGGATTTAACGAAGATGATCTAAAATATGATGTTGTCCTCGAAAAAATTCGTGAAATTTCAGAAGAGCGACCGGATGAAATTGCTTCTTTGATTCAGACATTGATTAATGAAGAGTCAGCTCCGGGCCGTGGTCTGTAGGGAAAGAGGGGAAGATTATGACATTGAATCAACAGCAGCAGGCCCATTTTGATGAAATGAGCATGGCCGAGAAAGTGGCTGTTTTGCTTGTCCAGCTCGGGGAAGATGTTACCGCACAAATTTTTGCACGTCTGAGTGTGGAATCCATTACCGAAATTTCCAAGTACATCGCATCGAACCGTTCCATCGAGAAAAATGTGGGTGCTGCGGTTTTAGAAGAGTTTTATGCCATTATTCAGTCCAATCAATACCTCAATACCGGTGGTTTAGATTACGCGCGTGAAATTTTGTACAAAGCATTGGGTGCGGATGAGGCTAAAAAAGTGCTTGAACGCCTTTCTAAATCGATGCAGGGGAGCCAAAATTTTGCCTATCTTTCCAAAATTAAGCCTCAGCAGCTTGCCGACTTTATCACCACGGAACACCCTCAAACGATTGCCCTTATCTTAGCCCATATGGATCCCTCTGCCGCAGCGGAAACGTTGTACATCTTTTCGGATGATCTTCGTGCTGAAGTGGCGATGCGTATGGCGAAGTTGGGAGATATTTCTCCATCGATTATCAAACGTGTCAGTGCTGTTCTTGAATCCAAACTCGAAGCCTTGGCCACCTATAAAGTTGAAGTGGGCGGACCGCGTGCCGTGGCGGATGTCTTTAACCGCTTAGGGGCTAAAGCATCCAAAGCGACGTTGACGCAGATTGAGCAGCTTGACCAAGAGTTGGCATCCTCCATCAAAGAGATGATGTTCACCTTTGAAGATATTGTGACACTCGATATGAACAGTGTGCGTGAAATTCTCAAAATGGTCGACAAGAATGATCTGATGCTGGCCCTTAAAAGTGCCCCTGAAGAGCTTAAAGAGAAGTTTTATGCCAATATGTCTCAGCGAGCCAAAGATACGTTTATCGAGGAGTTGCAATTTTTGGGTGCAGTACGGATGAAAGAAGTTGAAGCAGCACAGCGTAAAATTGTTGATGCGGTACAAGCCCTTGCTGAACAGGGCGTTGTTCAGTTGGGTGCAACTGAAGAGATGATTGACTAACCCATGACTGAAGATGTCATTATCACGAAAGAGAATTTGAATGCCCATGCCATAGGCAAGTATCAATTTAAAGTTCTCTCCGGTATGAGTGGGGCCAGTGTTCATGAAGCAGCTGAAGAGCTGGGACTGGAATCTGCTAAAAAGCCTTCCTATGACGAGCAAAGGGAACCTCCCTATGAGTCACATTCACCGGCCAGCTCACAAAAAGACGAACTGATTGAATCTCTGCTCAAGAAAGCAGATGAAATGAGTTCCAATTTCATCAAAATGCAGATGCGCCTGGAAACGCTTCAAGAGGAGCATGCCTCGGTACTTGAAACGGCTAAAAGAGCAAGTTATGAAGAGGGTTTTGCGGCAGGAGTAGCCCATGAACAAGCTCAAGATACGATGCGAAAAGATCAATCAAGAGATCAGCTTTTCAACTCGGTCAAAACACTCGAATTAGCAGCTTCCCAGTTTCATACGGCGCTTGAATCGATTCAAAAAGAGTTAACGCATACCGCTATTGAAATCGCAAATGAAGTGATTGGGATAGAGACACAGGAAAATAGCGCTAAAATCGCAGCCAAATTGTCAACGGATTTGATTCAAGAATTGGGTGAAGCCTCCAAAATTACGTTGCGGGTCAATCCTGCAGACCACGGATATATTTCGGAGAAAGTGGGCTCGCTTTCTCATGTGGAAGTATTGTCCGATCGCGCAATCACTCCTGGCGGGGTGGTCGCTATCAGTGATGTCGGAAATATTGATTCACAAATAAAAAAAAGATTTGAACGATTGAAACGATCACTATTGTTAGAATCTTGATTTAGGTTTAAAATGAATATAAAAGAGTTTACTCATGAGCAGCTCGTCGAGCTCTCTGAAAAAATACGTAATCGGATATTAGCGGTTGTCAGCCGAAACGGCGGACATTTGAGTTCAACGTTGGGTGCAACTGAAATCATCATAGCGATGCATAAAGTGTTTGACGCGGCAGAAGACCCTTTCATTTTCGATGTTTCCCATCAAGCGTATGCGCATAAATTATTGACCGAACGGTGGGATGAATTTGAGACGCTTCGCCAATTTGGGGGCTTGAGCGGTTATACAAAGCCCAGCGAATCGCCGTATGATTATTTTGTTGCAGGACACAGTTCTACCTCTATTTCATTAGGGGTAGGTGCCGCAAAAGCGATTGCCCTTAAAGGGGAATGTGATCATCGTATTCCCGTTATTTTGATTGGGGATGGCGCGATGAGCGCCGGTATGGCCTACGAAGCGATGAATGAACTCGGAGATTTAAAGCTTCCTATGGTGATTATTCTCAATGACAATGAAATGAGTATTGCCAAACCGATCGGGGCGATTAGCCGTATGCTCAGTTCCGCAATGGCCAGTCCGTTTTACCAGCGGTTTAAAAAGAAAACGGAACAATTTGTTGATAATTTCGGTGAAGGGGCTCACTATCTTGCCAAACGTTTTGAAGAGTCTTTTAAACTGATCACGCCGGGTATTTTGTTTGAAGAGATGGGGATTGAATATATCGGACCCATCGACGGGCATGATCTAAAGTCGCTTATCGATACGTTTACGATCGCCAAAGGGATGGGCAAACCGGTCATTGTGCATGTTCAGACGATTAAAGGCAAGGGGTATGAGATTGCCGAGGGGAAACATGAGAAATGGCATGGAGTGTCTCCGTTTGATCTAAAAAGCGGCACGGCGAATGCGAAAAGCAGTGTCAAATCGGCAACGCAGATTTATGCCGAAGCACTCATGCGCCAAGCCGATAACAATGTGAAAATAGTGGGGACGACGGCAGCGATGCCAAGCGGGACCGGCTTGAGCGCTTTAATGGAGAAATATCCAGACCGTTTCTGGGATGTTGCCATTGCGGAGCAGCATGCGGTGACCTCTATGGCCGCATTGGCGAAAGAAGGGTTTAAACCGTTTTGTACGATCTATTCGACCTTTTTGCAGCGCGGATATGATCAGGTGATTCATGATGTTTGTTTGATGGATCTTCCGGTTGTATTCGCCCTGGACAGAGCGGGCATTGTCGGTGAAGACGGTGAAACGCATCAGGGGGTGTTTGATGTCAGTTTCCTGCGTGCTTTGCCGAACATGACCCTATGCGCTCCCCGTGATGAGAAATCGTTTCATCAGATTGTTGATTTTGCCGCAGGGCATGACCATCCTTGCGCTATTCGTTACCCTCGAGGGGCTTTTCTGGAGGCGGATTTGCCTGAATCTGTCCCTTTTGAAATGGCAAAATCACAATTGCTCGTTTCGAATGAAAGCGATGTGTTGTTTATCGGATATGGCAACGGTGTCGGGCGTGCAGCACAGACGATGGTGCATATGGACTCATCGCCATCATTGTTGGATTTACGATTTGTAAAACCGCTTGACACCGTCATGCTAACACGCTTGGCGAAACAGCATAAACGTTGGTATGTATTCAGTGACTCGTCGCGCATAGGCGGGGTAGGAAGTGCGTTGCTTGAGTGGCTTTCAGAAGCCAATATTATGGATGTTCATGTGGTGAGTTTTGAATATAATGACGAGTTTATCAAGCACGGAAATACTACGCTTGTCGAAGAATCCTTGGGACTATTGCCGAAGCAGTTGGCTATGAAAGTGATGAACGAAGGAGTATAACCCCTGCGATCCGTCCGGTGTGTTGAGTGTCCGCGCGATAGGAAAAGTAGTCGCCACTGTTGCAGGCGGTGCATTCATCGATTACTTCAATACGTTCTGCGCTAACGCCCGATTCCTTTAGCTGCAGCAATAAAATGGTATTGACATCCAAAAATACCTGATTCTCTTCCCTCCTCAATGCTTCACCGTACCCTTGACTCTTTACCTCAAGAGCAATCGCTTCATTTATTTCATAGCAGCACCCATGTATGGATGGGCCTAAGATGATTTGTACGTCATCTGCCGATGTTCCATAGTGGCGGTGCATGCTGGAGAGCGTTTTTGGCAGGATGGCATTCAGTGCTCCCGCACGCCCCGCATGAATAGCTCCGATGGCATTGTGGATGGGATCAAAAATAAGTATCGGGGTGCAGTCGGCACTCATAACCATCAATGGAACGTCAAAGCGATTGCTGATGAGTGCGTCGCATTCGGGAGGTGTTTTAAAGTTCATCGTTTCATCTGCGATGAGGACACGATCGGAATGGATTTGGCGCATATGAATCAGATCCGTGAGGTTATACCCTATTTTTTGGGCAAGAAGCTGGTGGTTCTGTACTACGGATACAGGATTGTCTCCAACATGAAAAGCAAGATTAGAAAAGTTAAAAGGAGCCATGGAGACACCGCCATGACGGGTTGTGAAATGCGCAGTCACGCAGGTATTGGCCGATAAAAGTTTTGAAGCAATAGTTTTCATAATCTTTAGTATAACGAGACTCACTTTTAGGAAGGATTAATCATCTTTGGATTATTCTTCCATTCCACTTTTTATCGATCGGGGCGTAGCGCAGTTTGGCTAGCGCACTACCTTGGGGTGGTAGAGGTCGCCTGTTCGAGTCAGGTCGCTCCGACCAGTGGTAATCCCCTAAATACTGGCCTTTTTAACTTCTTCAAATTTTCATCATTTTAGGAACTTTCACGAAACTTTCACGAAAGATATCCATTTCGACATTGATTTTCAAATGATCGTCTTTGATAAAACCTGCATAATTTTCTATCAAAGTTTCAATAGAACTATGACCAACAATTTTTGCGATTGTCAGCAGTTTATACTGATTACTATTTAGCATAGCTGTAATGAATGTATGACGGGTATAGTAAATTTTACGATACTCGATATTTAAGTCTTTTAACAGCTTATGCCATTTCCGTTTTCTAAACACACTTATGTCACTAATAAAATGACCGTCATGATCAAATAAATAGAGCGACTTACTTCGCTTCATCTGATCTTCGATAAACGGGCGCACTCTTTCAAACATTGGTATCGTCCTGATACTTCCGTGAGTCTTAGGGGTAGTAACTCTCCCCTTAGATACACTTCGCTTGATCGAGATAGTATCTTCGGTGATATCTTGATGCATAAGACCAAGAATTTCTCCTGATCTCATGCCTGTATAGAAAGCGATACCGAGATAGTTTTTTAACGTACCTTCTGCCGATTCTATGATGATCTGCACTTCTTCGTTTGAAAAAGGCTTCACTTCATTTTTTTCAGTCCGTTTGAATTGAATACCGACAGCTACATTCGAATTGACTGCTTCATCGTCAAGCGCAACATCTAATGCACCTTTGATCATTGAAAGATAGAGCCTCTTTGAAGCCTCTTTGATCGTGAGTGTGTTAAGATATCGCTTTACGTCGAGGCGTGTAATCTCATCAACTTTTTTATCTCCGAAATATTCTATGACTTTCAAACGTGTCGAGCGCTTCATATCATAGGATTTTTCATCTTCCTTCATCTTCATATACTCATTGGCATAATCACGGAACTTGCTGTT